>NZ_JBFUEO010000009.1:0-116725 GCF_056403935.1 Pedococcus sp. P2_E4
ACGCCGCTGGGCCTGGCGTGGCGCCTGCACCGTGGCGCCCTGCTCGGCTGGACCATCGGGTATGCCGTGCTCGGCCTTGTCGTCGGCAGCATCGCCAGGTCCGTGGACCAGATCGCGACGAGCCCCGGCGTCGAGGAGATGCTGCGCAGCATGAGTGGCGGCCAGGGCACGCTGCTCGAGGTCTTCTTCGGCACGGAGCTGCGATTCCTGGCCATCGGCGTCGCGGGCTACGGCGTGGCCACCGCCCTGCGGCTGCGGTCCGAGGAGGGCTCCGGTCGCGCAGAGGTCGTGCTCGCGACCCCGGTGAGCCGACCCCGATGGGTCGCCAGCCACGTGCTCGTCGCGACCCTGGGCGCCCTGTGGTTGCTCGTCGTCGTCGGTGTCACGGCGGGGACGTCGGCCGCGTCCGCGAGCGAGGTCGGGATCGGCGACCTGCTGCCGGCCGCGCTCGCGACCGCTCCTGCGATCCTGCTCTGCGTGGCGCTGACGGTGCTGCTGTTCGGCGCGTTGCCGCGGTGGGCGAGTGCGGCATGGGCCCTGCTGGCGGTCTTCGTCCTGCTCGGCGAGCTGGGCGTCCTGCTGGGGCTGCCCGACTGGGCGCTGGGGCTGTCTCCGTTCGACCACCTCGGCAGCCTGCCCGGCGGCGACGCCAACGGCACCGGGCTCGCTGGGCTGCTGGTCGTGTCGCTCGCCGTGGGTGCCGCTGGTTTCGCGACCTTCCGGCGCCGCGACCTGACGACCTGATGGGCCTCGCGCCCAGCACAGGTTGGTGAAATCCGGACAGCCTGGAACCTGTCCAGATCTCACCAACCTCTGCTAGCAGGGGTTGGTGAGGTGGGTCAGGTGAGGTCGGTGCGGCCCTCGGCCTTGAGCTGGTCGACGACCGCCTTGACGTCCTGGGCGCGCTCGCGCGACATCACGAGCAGGGCGTCCGGGGTGTCGACGACCACCACGTCGTCGAGCCCCACGACGGCCACCAGCCGGTCACTCCCGGGGACCAGCACGCCGGTCGCGTCGACCAGCCGCACGGCGGAGGCGTCCCCGAGGACGTGCACCCCCGGCATACCGGCAGCCTCGGGGAGCAGGCTCCCCAGGGAGCTGAAGTCGCCCACGTCGTCCCACCCGAAGCCGCCGGGCACGACCGCGACCTTGCCCTGCTCCGCGGCGGGCTCGGCGACGGCGTGGTCGATCGCGATCTTCTCCAGTCCCGGCCACACCTCGTCGAGGCGCGAGGGGTCCTGAGCGAGCGTCCGCAGCCCCGCGGCCAGGTCGGGGTGCCACAGCGCGAGCAGGTCGAGCAGCACTCGGGCCTTGACCACGAACATGCCGGCGTTCCAGCGGAAACGTCCCGTCGCCAGGTACTCCTCGGCCCGGCTCCGGTCCGGCTTCTCGACGAACTGCGTGACGGCGCGCGCAGGCCCCTGGCCGAGAGGCGAACCCATCTCGATGTAGCCGAAACCCGTTGCGGCGTGGGTCGGTTCGATCCCGATGGTGACCACGAGGTCGAGCTGCGCGGCCTCGACAGCGGCAGCCACACAGGAGCGGAAGGCGTCCTCGTCGTCGATGACGTGGTCGGCCGCGAACGACCCGAGGACCGCCTCGGGGTCACGCGCCTCGAGCACCGCCGCAGCCCAGCCGATCGCGGCCATCGAGTCACGCGGCCACGGCTCGGCCAGCAGCTGGTCCGCGGGCAGGCCGGGCAGCTGGCGGCTCACGGCGTCCTCGTGGGCGCGCCCGGTCACGACGAGGATGCGCGCCCCGGTCAGGGGTTCGAGCCGGTCCCACGTGGCCTGCAGCAGCGACCGGCCGGTGCCGGTGAGGTCGTGGAGGAACTTCGGCGAGGAGGCTCGGGACAGCGGCCAGAGCCGGGTGCCCGCACCACCTGCGGGGATTACGGCCCAGAAGTGCTCACTGCTCGGCTCGGACATGCCCGGAACGCTAGCCCACGCACCAGCCCGTCATCCTCCCGTCACCCGACACACCCCGGTCCGTCGCCGCCCCCTCACCCGCGGTCAGGAGTCTTGAACCGTGCGGGTCGCGATCGTGTCGGAGTCCTTCCTCCCCAGCCTCAACGGGGTGACGACCAGTGTCTGCCGGGTGGCCGAGTGCCTGCGCGCGGCGGGCCACGAGGCCGTGATCCTCGCGCCTCGCCCTGCCCCCGACAGCTACGCCGGGTATGCCGTGCACGGCCTTGCGTCCGTCCCCGTCCGCCAGTTCCCGGTCGGCCTGCCGTCCGGCGAGGTGGAGGCCGCCCTGGCCGCGTTCGCCCCGGACGTCGTCCACGTGGCGTCACCGTTCGTGCTGGGGGCCAGTGCCCTGTCTGCGGCCCAGCGGCTCGGGCTGCCAGCCGTGGCGATCTACCAGACCGACATGCCCAGCTACATCGCGCAGCACGGCCCCGGGGCGGTGGGTCGCGGGGCAGCCCGAGCCGCCTGGCGGTGGGTCCGCCGGATCCACTCCATGGCCGACCTCACCCTCGCCCCGTCCACGGCGGCGCTGGCCGAGTTGGAGGCACACGGCATACCCCGCACCGCACTGTGGGCCCGCGGCGTGGACGCGGCCCAGTTCAACCCGGGCTGGCGCCTCGACGCCGGCACGCGGGCTCTGCGCCGCTCGCTGGCACCGCGAGGCGAGGTGCTGGTGGGCTACGTCGGCCGGCTCGCCCCCGAGAAGGAGCTGCACCGCCTCACCGCCCTCGCCGACGTCCCGGGGGCCCGGCTGGTGGTCGTGGGCGACGGCCCCTCCCGCGCCGAGGACGAGGCGACCCTGGCCGCCGCCGGCGTGGACGCCGTGTTCGTCGGCCGGCGCGAGGGGGACGACCTCGCGAGGGCGTATGCCGCGTGCGACCTCTTCGTGCACCCCGGCACGCGCGAGACCTTCGGACAGACCCTGCAGGAGGCGGCCGCCACCGGTCTGCCCGTCATCGCCCCCGCCCGGGGCGGCCCGCTCGACCTCGTCGACCACAGCCGTACCGGGATGCTGTTCGACCCGGACAGCGAGACGGCGCTGCGCGACTGCCTGAGCCACCTGGTCGGCGACCGGGTGAAGCGCGAGGCCCTCGGCGAGGCCGGGCGCGCCCGTGTGGCCGGTCGCTCATGGGCAACCCTCACCGACCAGCTGCTGGGGCACTACGCCGCGGCCCGGCACTCCCACACCCTCGTCGGCTGACCCTGCGCCCACCGCGGACGGCCGAGACGGGCCGCTGGTCAGCCCCAGAGGTGACTGGGCGGTAACCGGACCTGTTCCATTTCTCACAGGTGGGCCGTGCGCGACCGGACCGCCCATGCCGATAGCCTGACGGGCGAACTACGGCTGGTCCCGCCCCCTGCCCCGGCACCGGACAGCGACCGCCGTGACACTTCTGCTCGAAAGGGACGCGCAGTGGCGCAGGCAGCCAACGGGACCCTCTACCGCGGCCGCGAAGGCATGTGGTCGTGGGTGGCCCATCGCATCAGCGGGGTACTCCTCTTCCTCTTCCTGTTCGCCCACGTGCTCGACACGGCGCTGGTGCGGGTCTCCCCCGAGGCCTACAACGAGGTGATGGAGGCCTACAAGAACCCCATCGTGGGTCTCGGCGAGGCCGGGCTCGTGGCGGCCGTGATCTTCCACGCCCTCAACGGTCTGCGGATCATCGCGGTGGACTTCTGGTCCAAGGGGCCGCGGCTCCAGCGCCAGCTGTTCTGGGGCGTGGTCATCGGGTTCGTCGTGCTGTTCGCGCCCTTCGCGATCCGGCACCTGACCGTCGTGTTCACGCACTGAAAGGCCACTCACCCATGAGCGCACCCACGAGTGAGTCCACCAACTACCACGCCGGGCCCGACGCGGTCTCCAAGGCGACGTCGCGGTACCGCCGGGTCTCCAAGGGCCGCGGCAACTTCGAGCTCTGGTCCTGGGTCTTCATGCGGGCCAGCGGCGTCCTGCTGCTCGTGCTCGTCTTCGGCCACCTGTTCGTCAACCTCATGCTGGGCGAGGGCATCCACGGCGTCGACTTCGCGTTCGTCGCCGGCAAGTGGAGCAGCCCGTTCTGGCAGGTCTGGGACATGCTGATGCTCTGGCTCGGCATGCTGCACGGCTTCAACGGCGTCCGCACGATCGTCAACGACTACACCGAGAAGGACCGCACCCGGTGGGTCCTCAAGGGGCTGCTGGTCACGGCCACCGTGTTCACGATCGTGCTCGGCACGCTGGTCATCTTCACCTTCGACCCGTGCCTCGACCCGAACTCCACCCTCTCCGTGTGCGCCCGGTGACACCGGTGTCCACGATGACCTCGAACGCCGCGATCGCGAAGTAAGGAACAGCACAGATGCAGACGCACAGGTACGACGTCGTCATCGTCGGAGCGGGCGGCGCAGGCATGCGGGCAGCGCTCGAGTCGAGCAAGCGCACCCGCACCGCCGTGCTGACCAAGCTCTATCCCACCCGGTCCCACACCGGCGCGGCCCAGGGCGGCATGTGCGCCGCCCTCGCCAACGTCGAGGAGGACAACTGGGAGTGGCACACCTTCGACACGGTCAAGGGCGGCGACTACCTCGTCGACCAGGACGCTGCCGAGATCATGTGCCGCGAGGCGATCGACGCGGTCATCGACCTCGAGAAGATGGGTCTGCCGTTCAACCGCACGCCCGAGGGCAAGATCGACCAGCGCCGCTTCGGCGGTCACACGCGCAACCACGGTGAGGCCGCGGTCCGCCGCTCGTGCTTCGCCGCCGACCGCACCGGCCACATGATCCTGCAGACGCTCTACCAGAACTGCACCAAGCAGGGCGTCGAGTTCTACAACGAGTTCTACGTCCTCGACCTGCTGATGAACACCGGCGCCGACGGCATCCAGCGCGCGGCCGGTGTCGTGGCCTACGAGCTCGCCACCGGCGAGATCCACGTGTTCCAGGCCAAGTCCGTCGTCTTCGCGACCGGTGGCACCGGCAAGGTCTTCAAGACGACCTCCAACGCGCACACCCTCACCGGTGACGGCATGGGCGTGGCCTTCCGGCGCGGGATCCCGCTCGAGGACATGGAGTTCTTCCAGTTCCACCCGACAGGCCTGGCAGGTCTCGGCATCCTGCTCTCCGAGGCCGCCCGCGGCGAGGGCGGCATCCTGCGCAACGCCGACGGCGAGCGCTTCATGGAGCGCTACGCCCCCACCATCAAGGACCTCGCACCACGCGACATCGTCGCCCGGTCGATGGCCAACGAGGTGCGCGAGGGTCGCGGCGCCGGGCCCAACAAGGACTACGTCCTGCTCGACCTGACCCACCTCGAGCCGGCCCACATCGACGCCAAGCTCCCCGACATCACCGAGTTCGCCCGCACCTACCTCGGTGTCGAGCCCTACACCGAGCCGGTCCCGGTCTACCCGACCGCGCACTACGCGATGGGTGGCGTGCCGACCAACGTCGAGACCGAGGTGCTGCGCAACAACACCGACGTGGTCCCCGGCCTCTACGCCGCCGGCGAGGTCGCGTGCGTGTCCGTGCACGGCTCCAACCGCCTGGGCACCAACAGCCTGCTCGACATCAACGTGTTCGGGCGGCGGGCCGGCATCGCCGCCGCGGAGTATGCCGCGAACGCGCCGTTCGTCGACCTCCCCGCCAACCCGTCCGCGCTGGTCGACGACATGGTCGAGGGCATCCGCAGCCGCGAGAGCGGCGAGCGCGTGGCCGACCTGCGCAAGGCGCTGCAGGAGACCATGGACCGCAACGTCCAGGTGTTCCGCACGGAGGCGTCGATGAAGGAGGCGCTGGGCGTCATCGACGAGCTCAAGGAGCGCTACGCGAACGTCGTCGTCCAGGACAAGGGCAAGCGCTACAACACCGACCTGCTCGAAGCCGTCGAGCTCGGCTTCCTCATCGAGCTGGCCGAGGTCATCACCCTCGGCGCCCTGGCCCGCAAGGAGTCGCGCGGCGGTCACTTCCGCGAGGACTACGAGGCCCGCGACGACGTGAACTTCATGCGCCACACGATGGCCTACCGCGCTCCCGTCACCGCCGACACCCTCCAGTTCGCCGACGAGGTGCGCCTCGACTACAAGCCCGTGACCGTGACCCGCTACCAGCCGATGGAGCGCAAGTACTGATGACTGCCACCGCTGAGGCAGCGCCCAAGGCCGGCGCCGTCCCCTCCTTCACCGTCACCCTCAAGATCGCGCGGTTCAACCCCGAGGTCGACAGCGAGCAGCACTGGGAGACCTACGAGGTCACCTCGCACGCGACCGACCGGGTGCTCGACGCCTTGCACCAGATCAAGTGGGAGCAGGACGGTTCGCTGTCGTTCCGCCGGTCGTGCGCCCACGGGGTGTGCGGCTCCGACGCCATGCGCATCAACGGCAAGAACCGGCTGGCCTGCAAGACGCTGATCAAGGACGTCAACCCGGACAAGCCGATCACCGTCGAGCCGATCAAGGGCCTGCCCGTCGAGAAGGACCTCATCGTCGACATGGAGCCGTTCTTCGACGCCTACCGCGAGGTGATGCCGTTCCTCATCACCACGGGCAACGAGCCCACGCGCGAGCGCATCCAGAGCCAGGCCGACCGCGACCGGTTCGACGACACCACCAAGTGCATCCTGTGTGCGGCCTGCACGACGAGCTGCCCGGTGTTCTGGAACGACGGCCAGTACTTCGGCCCTGCCGCCATCGTCAACGCCCACCGCTTCATCTTCGACAGCCGTGACGAGGGCGCCGCCCAGCGTCTCGAGGTGCTCAACGACAAGGAGGGGGTGTGGCGCTGCCGCACGACCTTCAACTGCACCGACGCCTGCCCGCGAGGCATCCAGGTGACCCAGGCGATCCAGGAAGTGAAGCGGGCGCTCCTGACTTCCAGGTTCTGACCTCGGTGACCCGTCGCGACTCGTCGCGCACCCCGGAAGGGGCGCTTGCACCTCTCGCAGGCTCGTCTTACGGTGCGGCGCGCCCCTTCCGGCGCACACTCCTCGGGCTCTTGGTCGCGGCGGTCGCTCTCTCCCTGGGCGCTGCAGACGCAGGGTCCGCCGCCGGGGCGACCACGCCGAAACCCACGCCCTCGGCGACCACGCCGACGCTGCCGGTGCCGAGGGCGACGGTGGACCCGCAGGTCGCGGTGGGCGGCGAGAAGCTGGCCGGCATGGGGGTCATCGCCGACCTGCCGCCCGGAGTGCCTGCACCGCCGAAGCTGCGGAACGTCTCGTGGGTGCTGGCCGACGCGGACACGGGTGAGGTGATCGCGGCCAAGGCGCCGCACGCGCGGCTGTTGCCCGCGAGCACGCTCAAGGCACTCACCGCGCTGGTGCTGATCCCCCAGGTACCGCCGACGACGGTGGTCCGGGCCACCCCGGAGGACGCGAACGCCGACGGCACCCGGGTCGGCATCGTGCCGGGGCTGGACTACACGGCCAAGCAGCTGTTCCAGGCGCTGCTCATGGCGTCGGGCAACGACGCGGCATACGCCCTCGCGGAGGCGGGAGGCGGACGCGAGGCGACGCTCACGGCGATGAACGAGCGGGCCGCCTACCTCGGCGCGCACGACACGGTCGCGAAGGACCCCGCCGGCCTGGACGCTCCCGGTCAGACGTCGAGCGCCTACGATCTCGCGCTCATCGGGCGGGCGGCGCTGCAGGTGCCGGAGCTGCGCGGCTACGTGGCGACCAAGCAGGTGGACTTCCCGGGGCGGGTCGACCCGAAGACCAGGAAGCGGGCGACCTACAAGGTCAACAACCACAACAAGCTCCTCTACAACTACGAGGGCACCATCGGTCTCAAGAACGGCTACACGGAGAAGGCCCACCGCACCTTCATCTCGGCAGTCACGCGGGGTGGCAAGACGTACCTGCTCACCGAGATGTACGGGCTCGACGGGTCGTGGCGGCCCCAGGCGGCGATGTACGACTGGGCCTTCGCGCACGGCGACCAGGCGACTCCGATCGGTGAGCTCGTCGACCCCGGGACGGTCACGACGCCACCTGAGCTCGCACCCACCAGCCCGCCCACACTGACGGGTGCGATGCCGCCCGCCGCAGGGGACCGCTCCGCCACGAGCCCGGCGACGGTCGCCGCGGCTGCCGTGCCCCGCCTCGACCTGCTCGAGAGCCGGGCCGCACCGTGGGTCGGTGTCGTGTCACTCGGTGCGATCGTGCTGCTCCTGCTGGGGTTGTCCGCGGGCGCGCGGCGACGGCGCCAACGACCCCGCCACTGACAGGTCGCGGGGTCGGCCGGGTGGAGCCGCGTCAGCGTCGCCGGGTGAGGCTGCGTATGCCGCGGGCGAGGGTGCCGACCGCGACGGCGCCGAACACGCCGAGCACCGCGCCTGCGGCGACTGAGGTGCGGTCAGCGGCGCGCTGGCCGAAGGTGGGCAGCCCTGCGTCGGTGCGCTCCTGAATGGTCCGCAGGGGGCGCTCCTGTGGCCCCTCGGTCGCCTTGAGGGCCTGAGCCGAGCCCGGCCGGGGCACGATCGCAGCCGTGTCGAGGTCGTTGGCCGCCCACGCCGCCGAGATGAGGATGATCCGCGACATGAAGTTGAGCCACACGAGCAGGCCGACGACCGTCGCGATGGTCAGGAAGAGCGGGTTGGACGTCGTGCTCGAGAGCAGCAGGGCGCCGAACTTCTTGAGGAGGGTCAAGCCGATCCCGCCGAAGATCGCGGCGTTGCGCAAGCCCCGCCACGGCACGTCGACGCCGGTCAGGACCCGCAGCATCAGCATGATGATCGCGGCGTCGAGGAGCACACCCACCACCAGTGCGACGATCGTGAGCAGCCACGCCTGCGACTCCAGGCCGACCAGCTCGGCGGCCCACTGCGCCGCGGCTCCGGCGATGCCGCCGACGACCGCGGACAACAGGATCGCGACGCCGAGCAGGACGAGGACGCCGAGGTCGCGCAGCTTGGCGACGACGATGTTGCCCGGGGCGCCCTCGACCCCGAAGATCTGCCGGATGGCGTCGCGCAGGGCCGACAGCCAGCCCGTGCCGGCAAGGACCAGGCCGACACCGGCCACGATGCCGCTGATCGACAGGGCCGCCTTGGTCGGGGCGTTGACGTCGATGATGCCGTCAGGGTGCGACGCGGTCTTGACGAAGCCCGGGAGCATGCCGTTGATGGCGTCCTTGACCTGGTCGAGCAGGTCGGGCTGGCCGCGCAGGACGAACCCAAAGATCGTGAATGCCAGCAGCACCGCCGGGAAGACGGAGAAGAAGGCGAAGTAGCCGACCCCGCCAGCGAGCAGGTTGCCCCGGCTGTCGCCGTAACGCTTCCACGCCCGCCACGCGCCGGTCGACTGCAGGCGGGCCCACCACTGCTTCAGCGTCTGCACGTCAGGCCTCCGCAGTGCCGAGGGCGAAGGTGCGCACCGGACGCCAGACACCGTCCGAGCCGTGCTCGTAGAGGTGGAACTCGGTCACGTCGAACGTGCACTCGAAGTCGGCGAGCTCGGTGAAGGCGCGGTCGAGGTTCTCGTCCGGCACGTGGTGGGCCACCGTGACGTGCGGGTGGTAGTAGAAGTCCAGCTTGCGCTTGAGGGGCCCGCGCCGCACCCGCTTCTCGAGCAGCTCGCAGTCCGCGAGCCCGCCGGACACCTGGACGAACACGACGGGCGAGATGGGGCGGAAGGTCCCCGTGCCCCGCAGGACCATCCGGAACGGGTTGCCCTGCGCGGCAGCGCGACCCAGGTGCTCGACGGCGGAGTCGAGCTCGTCGTCGGCCAGCTCGGTGGGCGGCAGCAGGGTGACGTGGGTGGGGATGGACTCGGCGAGCGGGTCGCCGAAGGACGCCCGCTTCGCCTGCAGCATCTGTGCGTGCGGCGACGGGATGGCGATGGACACACCGATGGTGGGCACGGTCGCGACCTTACCGGGGTTGTCGTCGGGGCTCTCGGCCGCCGTCGTCAGCGAGCGCTCGGGAGCAGGCCGACGCGGCTGCGAACCCGTGCCATGGTCGCGTGGGCGACCTCCCGCGCCCGGTCCGCGCCGTCGGCCAGGATCTTGTCGAGCTCGGCGGGGTCGTCGAGCAGCTCGGCCATCCTGGTCTGGAACGGGGCCACGGCCTCGACGACGACCTCCGCCACGGCCTTCTTGAGGTCGCCGTAGCCCTGGCCCGCGAAAGCGTTCTCGAGGTCGGCGATCGGCGTGCCGGTCAGGGAGCTGTGGATGACCAGCAGGTTGGACACCCCCGCCTTGGTCTCGGGGTCGTAGCGCACCTCGGACTCGGTGTCCGTGACCGCGGACATGATCTTCTTGCGCAGCCTCGCCGGCTCGTCGGACAGCAGGAGCAGCCCCTTGTCCGGAGAGTTCGTGCCGGACATCTTTGAACTCGGGTCGGTGAGCTCCATGATCTTGGCCGAGCCCTTGACGATGTAGGCGTCGGGCACGACGAGGGCCTCGCCGAAGCGCGTGTTGAACCGCTCCGCGAGGTCACGGGTGATCTCGAGGTGCTGGCGCTGGTCCTCGCCCACCGGGACGTAGGCGGCGTCGTACATGAGGATGTCGGCAGCCATCAGCATCGGGTAGGCGAACAGGCCCACGTTGGCGTTCTGGCCCTTGGCCGTCTTGTCCTTGAACTGCGTCATGCGGCTGGCCTCGCCGAACGCCGTGAGGCAGTTCATCACCCAGCCGAGCTCGGCGTGCTCGGTGACGTGGCTCTGGCAGAACACGGCCGAGCGACGCGGGTCGACGCCACCGGCGATGAACTGGGCCGCGGTGACCCGGGTGCGGTGGCGCAGCACCTCGGGGTCGGTGGGCACCGTCAGCGCGTGCAGGTCGGCGACGAAGTAGTAGGCGTCGAAGTCGTCCTGCAGCTTGACCCAGTTCACCAGCGCCCCGAGGTAGTTGCCGAGGTGGAGGGAGTCGCTGGTCGGCTGCATCCCGGACAGGATCCGGGGCAGCACAGCGGGCGCGGACGTGTCAGGCATGCCGGCCATTCTGTCAGGTCAGGTGCATGAGGAATCCTTGGGCAGGTGAGAGCACCGGGAGCGCCAGGCCCACGTGTCCCAGCGCCGCTCCACTGACCGTGATGCCTTCCTCGAGGGCCAGGTCCCACCAGCTGGGTCCGCGTGCTTGGCTCACTGCGGGCAGCCCAGCTTCGCGACGCACTCGCAGGGTGTAGGTCCGCTCCGGGTCGAGCCCGGGCAGGGTGAGCAGGCCAGGCACCACCGAGGGACCGGTCCGGGTCCGCAGGACCGTGTATGCCGCCTGCTCGCCACCGGGCGCGACGGTGCCGGTCACGAGCAGGCCCTGCTGGTCGGGCAGGTCTGCGCGAACGAGGTCACCCGTGTGCAGGAGGGGCCGGAGCTCACGGAAGAGCGCCGACCACTCGCCCAGGGCGGTGAGCTCGTCGGGGGTGCACGTGGTGATGTCCCACTCGAGGCCGGCATGGCCCTGCAGCGCCAGGAGCATGCGGAAGGACAGGTCGATGGTGCGGTGGGTGGTGTGTGCGGTGGCGGGGCCGACATGGGTGCCCATCAGCTCGGCCGGCACCAGCAGCGAGGTCCAGCGCTGGATCTGCGCGCGCTCGAGCGCGTCGTTGCAGTCGCTGGTCCAGATCCGGTCCGTGCGGGCCAGGACCCCGAGGTCGACCCGGGCGCCACCGCTCGAGCAGGACTCGATCTCCAGTGCCGGGTGGGCAGCCCGCAGCCGGTCGAGGAGGGCGTAGAACGCGGTCGTCTGCGCGTGGACCGCGGGGCGATCGACCCCGACGGCTCCGGTCCGGACCGCCTCGTGCAGGTCGCGGTTGTGGTCCCACTTGATGAAGTCGATCCCGAGCTCGTCGACCCGGGCGCTGATCTGCTTTTCCACGTGGCTCGCTGCGTCCGGGTTGGCCAGGTCGAGCACGTGCTGGTGTCGTGAGGCACGTGGGTGGCCGGCACGGGGCCCCAGCACCCACTCCGGGTGCGCGCGCACCAGGTCGGAGTCGAGGTTGACCATCTCGGGCTCGAACCACAGCCCGAACTCCATGCCCAGACCCTTCACGTGCTCGACCAGGGGCTGCAGGCCGTGCGGCCACATGTCCTGCGAGACGACCCAGTCACCGAGCCCCCGGTGGTCGTCCCGCCGACTGCCGAACCAGCCGTCGTCCAAGACGAAGCGCTCCACGCCGATCCGCGCTGCCGTGTCGGCCAGCTCCGTGAGGCGGCCCATTTCGTGGTCGAAGTACACCGCCTCCCAGGTGTTCAGCACCAGTGGTCGGACGCCGTTGCTGTGTGTTGCCGTCGCGCGCTGGCTGCGGTGCAGCCGCCGGGACAGCCCGTCCAAGCCATCGGTGGCGTGGACGAAGACGACGTCCGGCGCCGTGTACGTCTCCCCCGGCCCGAGCCGCACCTCGCCGGGCTCGAGGAGCTCGCCGCCCCCGAGGACGGCGGCATGCACACCGGCTCCGTCGGGCAGCCGCTCGGCCAGGTGCTCGTGGTTGCCGCTCCAGGCCACGTGGACGGACCACACCTCACCGGACCGGAAGCCGAAGCCGGCCGTGCCGACGGTGAGCAGCAGGGTGGCGTCGTGACCGGTCCGCCCGCGGCGGGAGGCGCGCAGGTGGCTCCCGTCCTGGAGGCTCGACCGCTGCGGGGATCGCTCGCGGCACCAGCGACCGGTCAGGTCGAGGACCTCGGTGGCCCGGGACGGCAGCGGCAGCAGGGCGCGCAGGGCGCCGAGGTCCAAGGGCGCCTCGTCGCTGTCGTGGTCAGCGGTGTTGGTGACCGACAGCGACACCCGCAGGACGCCGTGCACGTCGAGGCTGTGGCGCACCACGACCCGGGTTGCACCATCGAGCGCCGTCGCCGTGAACGACTCCTCCTCCTGTGTGGTCGTCACCGACCAGCGGGGCGCTGCCGAACCGCCGCCCCGGTGCGTGGCATAACCGGGCGTGCCCAGCCAGCCGTCGCCGGTGGTGGGCAGGAGGGTCAGGCGCCACGGCTCGTCGAGGGCGTTGTGCGGAACCGGCCCACTCACGAGGCCGACGAGCTGGGACACGGCCTCGTCAGGCAGGTCGGCACCCCAGTGCAGCACTGTCGGCAGGCCCTCTTCGGGGACCTCGTAGACGAGGCACGTGCCAGCGGACCGCAGGACGATGGTCTGCGACTGTGAGGTCATCCCTTGGTGGCTCCGAGGGTCAGGCCCGCGACGAACTGCTTCTGCAGGAGGAAGAAGACGACCAGGGTCGGGATGGCGATGACGACCGAGCCTGCGGCGACCAGGTTGTTGTCGGTGAAGAACTGGCCGCGCAGGTTGTTGATCGAGCTGGTGATGGGGTACTTGTCCCCGGACTGGAGGAGGACCGTCGCCCAGAAGAACTCGTTGTAGATCCAGGTGACCTCGAGAGTCGCAAGGGCCGCCAGCGCCGGCCGGCACAGCGGCAGGGTCAGCTGGAGGAACTGGCGTAGCACCCCGGCTCCGTCGACGACCGCCGACTCGTAGAGCTCCCGCGGCAGGGCCTTCATGTAGTTGGACAGGACGAACGTGCAGAAGCCCGTCTGGAACGCGACGTTGACCGCGATCAGGCCCCAGTAGCTGTCGAGCAGGGTGCCCGAGCCACTGAACCAGAACGGCACCTCGACAGCGCGGAACATCCGGTACACGGGGATGAGCAGCGACTGGGGTGGCAGGAGGTTGGCCGCGGTGAACAGGCCGAGCAGCGCCAGGTTGAACCTGAACGAGAACCGCGCGACGACGAAGGCGACGCAGCAGGACAGGAACAGGGTCAGCAGCACGGCGGGAATGGTGACGATCGCCGAGTTGAGGAAGTGCCGCGTGAAGTCACCCTGCTCCCAGGCGTGCTTGTAGTTGTCCAGCGTGAAGCCGCCCCACGACACGTAGCCGTGCTGAGCGGTGAAGGCATAGTCGCGGAACGAGTTGACCAGAGCGAGGACGAGCGGCCCGAGCCAGAGCAGCGACACCGCCAGGAGGAACAGGGGAACGCCCCAGCGCGTCCCGCCCTTCGGCCCGCCCTCACGGGGCTTGCTCGTGAGGGTCTGGGTGGTCGCGGTCGTGGTGGTCATGAGTCCTCCCGCATGATGATGCGCAGCTGGATGGCGATGAAGATGGACGAGAAGACGAGCATGATCGTGGCGAGGGCCGAGCCGAAGCCGATGCGGCTCGCCTCCCCGACCACGTTCTGCACCACCAGTGCGCCGATGAGCTCCAGCCCGTTGCGGCCCTTGTTGATGACCCAGACCAGGTCGAAGGCCCGCAGCGACTCGATGACCGTGACGGTGAGGACGATCATGTTGATCGGGCGCATCACCGGGAAGATCACGCGGAAGAAGATGGACTTCTCGCTCGCGCCGTCGACCCGGGCGGCCTCTCGCAGGCTGGGGTCGACACCCTTGAGGCCCGCCAGGTAGAGCAGCATGATGTAGCCCACGTGCCGCCAGGTCTGCGCCACGAGCACGGCCCACAGGTTGACGTTCGCGTCGCCGTACCAGTCGGTCGTGCCGCCGGTCATCGCGTTGAGGATGCCCTGGTCGCGGCTGTAGATGAGCTGCCACATGAAACCGACCAGCGCGGTGGAGAGCACCACCGGCATGTACAACGTGGTCTGGTAGAAGCGGCTGCCGCGGACACCCTTGTCGATGAGCACTGCCAGGAACATCCCGAACGGCGTCGCGATCAGGAACATCACCGCGAACCAGATGATGTTGTGGCGGATCGCCGGCCAGAACGGCGGGTAGATGGACGCGACGTCCGAGTAGTTCTTGAGGCCCACCAGCTTGGCCCCGCTGACCGGGCCGATGCCGTCCCAGTTGGTGAAGGAGAGCAGCACCGACCCGATCGCGGGCACCCAGACGAGAGCGACGACGATGGCGGTCGGCACGAGCACCATGAGTGAGACCACCGCCCGGTCCCGGCCCGAGACCTGGTTGATTCCCTTGTACTTCGACACGCCGAGATCCCGTCGTCGACCCACGCCTCAGGAGGCGAAGATGCTCTTCTTCTGGTTCTCAATGCTGTTGCAGAGCCCGTCGATGTCCTTCGGGTTCTTGATGAAGGACTGGATCGCCGGGATCATCACCGTCGAGGCGAAGTCGGGGCGTGTGTCGCGGTCCATGAACTGGGCGATCGACTTGGCCGACTTCACGAACTCGACCGACTTCTTCTGCAGCGCCGTGTAGCCGGCCTGGTCGGCCTGGTCGTTCGTGGCGATCACGCTCGGGTCGGCCTTGACCGCGATGCCCTGCGCCTGCGCACCGCCGAGGTAACCGAGGAGCTTCTTGGCGCCGGCCTCGTTCTTGGGCCGCTTGCTCAGCATGTAGCCGTCGATCGGTGCCTCGATCGCGTCGCTGCCGATCGTGCTGTCGATCTCCGGGAAGGTGAAGAAGTCCAGGTCGTCCTGCTCGGCACCGGCCTTGAACTGCTGGGCCACGAAGGACCCGAGCAGGTAGGTGCCGCCCTTGCCCTGCTGCAGGGTCTGGGCCGCTTCCTGCCAGGTACGACCGAGGGAGTCGGCCTGGTGGAGGTCCAGGATCCCGGCCCACGTGTCGAACACCTTCTTCACCTTGTCGCCGTTCCAGGGCTCCTTGCCGGCCATCAGGTCGACGTGGAACTGGTAGCCGTTGACCCGGAGGTTGAGCTGGTCGAAGGTGCCCATGGCCGGCCAGCCGTCCTTGTCGCCGAATGCGATCGGCACGAGGCCGTCCTTCTTCATCGTCGCGCCGAGGGTCTTGAACTCGTCGAGCGTCTTGGGCACCGCGTACCCGTGCTTCTCGAACACGCTCTTGCGGTAGAAGAGGGCCCACGGGTAGTAGGTCGAGGGGACGAAGTACTGCTTGCCGTCGTCGCCGGTCGACGCCGTCTTGAGCGCGTCCGACATCCCGCCGAGGTTCTTCCAGACGTCGCTGACGTCACCGGCGAGCCCCTTGCTGGCGAAGAAGCGCATCCGGTAGCCGGAGAACCAGGTGAAGACGTCGTCCGGCGAGCCCTGGAGGTAGTTGTTGATGTTCTCCTGGAAGGAGTTGTGGTCGATCGTGTTGATCTTGACCGTCAGACCCGAGTTGGCCTTCTGGAAGGCGTCCATCACGGACTGGACGGCTGCCTTGGGCACGGCGTCGGACTGGTTGGACCCGAGGGTGACCGTGCCGGTGGCCGCGCCGCCGGAGCTGCCGCTGTCTCCGCCGCACGCGGCGAGCAGCGAGGGGGCCGTCAGGAGAGTGCCGGCGCCGATCGCGCCGCGCAGGAGGGTCCGGCGGCTGACACCGCGGACAGAGGCAGGGACGAGGCTGGCGAGGTACTCGGCCTCTGAGGTCGGGCGGGTCATTTCGGTCTCCTTTGACACGGTTCCACCGGCGAGATGGCTAGTCCGTCATCGGACAGATTCGATCAAAAACCATCAACAACAACCGAGGATGAACGTGGCCCCGGCCGATGTCAAGCGTTTCAGCGGGCGGTCTTTAATCGTTACCTACCAACGGAATCCGTGAAGCGAGGGCCATGCAACGTTGTAAATGCTCATTTCGGGTGCGCCAGTCTCCTCGCTCGCCCAATGTCGTTTTTTGTTGACATCTGTTCCGGCGGAGGACGACACTGTCGGCCATGCGTCAGTGGCCGAGCCGTCGAATCGCCCTGGGAGGCGACTACAACCCCGAGCAGTGGCCCCGGGAGGTCTGGTCCGAGGACATGGAGCTCATGCGGGAGTCGGGGGTCTCGTTCGTCACGCTCGGCGTCTTCTCCTGGTCGTGGCTCGAGCCCGCCAAGGGCGAGTACGACTTCGCCTGGCTCGACGACATCATGGGCCTGCTCCACACCCACGACATCGCCGTGGACCTGGCCACCGCCACCGCCACCCCGCCACCGTGGCTGTCAGCTGCGCACCCGGAGATCCTGCCCGTGGACCACGAGGGTCACACGCTCTGGCCCGGCAGCCGGCAGGCGTGGTGCCCGAGCTCGTCCCTCTACCGCGACTACGCGCTCGCCCTCACCACGCAGCTCGCCCAGCGCTACCACGACCATCCCGCCCTGGCCATGTGGCACGTCTCGAACGAGTACGCGTGCCACAACATCCCGTGCTACTGCGACAACTGCGCCGCCGGCTTCCGGGCGTGGTTGAAGGTGCGCCACGGGACCCTCGAGCACCTGAACGACGCGTGGGGCACGGCCTTCTGGAGCCAGCGCTACACCGACTGGCAGCAGATCCTGCCGCCCCGCCTCACCACGACGTTCGGCAACCCGACGCACGTCCTGGACTACAAGCGGTTCCAGTCCGACACCCTGCTCGACTTCCACCGCAGCGAGAAGGCGATCCTCGCCGAGCTGTCGCCGGGAGTCCCCGTGACCACGAACTTCATGACGCTCGCACACTTCGACCACCTCGACTACCACCAGTGGGCGCCCGAGCAGGACGTCATCAGCACGGACCACTACATCGTGAACGCGCTCGAGCACCCGAGGGCTGAGCTGGCCTTCAGCGGCGACCTCACCCGCGGTCTTGCCGGCGGCGCGCCGTGGATGCTCATGGAGCACTCGACGAGCGCTGTCAACTGGCAGCCGGTCAACCCCGCGAAGGCACCCGGACAGACCGTTCGCGACAGCCTTGCCCACGTGGCCCGTGGCGCCGACACGCTGGGCTTCTTCCAGTGGCGGCAGTCGCTGGCCGGGTCCGAGAAGTTCCACTCGGCGATCGTGCCGCACGCGGGTCGTGACAGCGCGCGGTTCCGCGAGGTGGTCCAGCTCGGTCAGGTCGCCCAGCGACTGGGTGAGGTCGTGGGGTCGCGAGTCCAGTCCGAGGTCGCCATCCTGTGGGACTACCAGGCCCAATGGGCCGCCTCCGGCCCGGCGATGCCGTCGAGCGAGCTCGGCTACACGACCACACCCCACGCGGTCCACCGGGTCCTGCGGGCTCGCGGCGTCACGGCTGACGTCGTGCATCCGAGCGCGGACCTCACGGCATACAAGGTCATCGTCGTCCCCACGCTGTACCTGGTGAGTGACGAGCACGCGGCCGCGGTGGCGGACGCGGCGGACGCCGGAGCACAGGTGCTGGTGACGTTCTTCTCGGGGATCAGCGACGAGGCGGACCACGTTCGACTGGGCGGCTACCCCGGTGCCTTCCGCGACCTGCTCGGGGTGCGGGTCGAGGAGTTCTTCCCCCTCGTGGACGGCGAGGAGGTGTCCGTCGGTGGCGGCACCGGTCGTCGATGGAGCGAGGACGTCGCTGCCGTCGACGCCGAGGTGCTCGACCGCTATACCGACGGACCGCTGGCGGGACGCCCTGCGATCACGCGGCGTGACGTCGGGGCGGGCGCTGCGTGGTACCTCAGCACGCTGCTCGACGACGCCTCGCTCGGCGTCCTGCTCGACTCCGTGATGGGCGCAGCAGGGGTCGCGCCGGCGGCCGACGTGCCCGAGGGGGTCGAGGCGGTGCGCCGCACGAGCGGTGAGGGGTCATGGCTCTTCCTCGTCAACGACACGGACCGGGACCAGTACATCGCGGTGACGGGTCACGACCTCGTCGCCGACCGTCCGTTCGGGCCGGACACCGCCCTTGCCGCCGGTACGGTGGCCGTCGTCAGGGAGGCCTAGTGCTCGCCAGCCAGCGCCGCGCCACCATCCTCGGCCTGGTCGAGGACCGGGGCGCCGCGCGCGTCTCTGAGCTCGTCGACCAGCTCGGCGTCTCTGACATGACCGTGCGCCGCGACATCGAGCAGCTCGCCGCCGAGGGCCTGGTCGAACGCGTCCACGGCGGTGCGCTGTCCATCGGCAGGCGCAGCAGCGAGGAGCCCGGGTTCACCGCGAAGTCCGCACTGATGCAGCTGCAGAAGATCGCCATCGCCCAGGCCGCCGCCCAGCTCGTCGAGCCCGGCGCGGCCATCGGCATCTCCGCCGGTACGACGACGTACGAGTTCGCGCGCGCCGTGCGGGACGTCCCGGACCTGACCGTCGTGACCAACTCTGTCCCCGTGGCGCAGCTGCTCCACGAGTCCGGTACGCCCGGTCAGACCGTGGTGCTCACCGGCGGGGTTCGCACACCGTCCGACGCCCTGGTCGGTCCTGTCGCCGTCGCAGCCTTGCGGATGCTGCACGTCGACCGGCTGTTCCTCGGGGTGCACGGCATGGACGCCCGCGCTGGACTCACCACGCCGAACCTCGTCGAGGCCGAGACGAACCAGGCCCTCGTCGACACTGCGCGCCGGATCTGCGTCCTGGCCGACCACACCAAGTGGGGCACGGTCGGCCTGAGCACCATCATCCCCCTGTCCGAGGTGGACCTGCTGGTGACCGACGCCGGACTCACGCCCCGGGCCCGCAAGTCCGTCAGCGACTCCGGGGTCGAGATCGTCCTCGCCACCCCCACCACCACCACCGGGATGCAGCGGTCACAGCGGAGGCAGGCATGACGGCGCGGCGCACCAGCCGCCGGCTCGCCGACGGGCGCGAGATCATCTACTTCGACGAGTCCCCGGGGGCGCCGGAGCGCATCGCAGAGGACACCCGCCCGCTGGGCGAGCGGGCCGCGTCGGGAGAGATCCGGCACGATGCCCTCACGGGCGACTGGGTCGCCGTGGCCGGGCACCGCAACGACCGCACCTTCCAGCCCCCCAAGCACGAATGCCCCCTGTGCCCCACAGGGACCGGCAGCGTCCCCTCCGAGGTGCCGGAGGCGGCCTACGACGTGGTGGTCTTCGAGAACCGGTTTCCCTCGTACTCACCGGTTTCCGATCACGCCGCAGCAGGGAGCGCTGGCGACCTCGTCCAGAGCCGCCCGGCCCTCGGCCGCTGTGAGGTCGTCTGCTTCACCAGCGACCACGAGTCGACGTTCGCAGACCTCACCCCCGAGCGGACCCGAACCGTCATCGACGCCTGGGCAGATCGCACCGAGGAGCTGGGTGCAGCCCCTGAGATCGAGCAGGTCTTCTGCTTCGAGAACCGGGGCCAGCAGATCGGCGTCACGCTCAGCCATCCGCACGGTCAGATCTACGCCTATCCCTACGTGCCGCAACGATCTGCCGCCCTCCTGGCGCAGGCGACCGCGCACCACGCCCGGACCGGCCGGCTCCTGGGAGCTGACATCCTGGCGGCCGAGCTGGCTGCCGAGGAACGGGTCGTCATCGACACCGACCACTGGACCGCCTATGTGCCCTTCGCCGCACGATGGCCCGTGGAGGTGCACCTCGCCCCGCGCCGGGACGTCCCGGACCTGCCGTCACTGACCGACGCGGAGCGCGACGACCTCGCCCGGGTCTACCTCGACCTCATGCAGCGGCTTGACCGCTACTACGTCGCCAAGGAGGGCAGTCCGATCCGGCTGCCCTACATCGCCGGGTGGCACCAGTCCCCCTCGCGCCAGGGCCGTGACGTGTCACGGCTGCACCTGCAGGTGATGTCGGTGCTGCGTTCGCCCAAGAAGCTCAAGTACCTCGCCGGCTCCGAGTCCGGTGTGGGTGGTTGGGTCAACGACGTACCACCGGAGCAGATCGCGGCCCGGCTCCGCGACGTCGCATCATGAGCGCCGACGTGGCATCCCAGCTGTTCCGCGACACCTTCGGCGCGCCGCCTGAGGGCATGTGGTCGGCGCCCGGTCGCGTCAACCTCATCGGTGAGCACACCGACTACAACGCCGGGCTCTGCCTGCCGATCGCCCTGCCGCAGCGCACCTTCGCGGCCGTGCGCCGACGCGACGACGACCTCGTCCGGATCGTGTCCGCCCAGGGCGACGGCGTGGTGGAGGTCGCCCTCGACGACGTCGCCCCGGGTCGCCCGGGTGGGTGGGCTGCCTACGTCGCCGGTGTGCCCTGGGCCCTGCGCCGGGCCGGGTATGCCGTGTCCGGCCTCGACGTGGCCGTGGACGGCCGCGTGCCGCTGGGTGCCGGGCTGTCGAGCTCGGCGGCCCTGGAGTGCGCCGTGGGCGCCGCCGCCTCGGATCTCGGCGACCTCGGCCTGATGTCGGACGCTCGTGGCCGGGCGGCGCTCGCCGCGGCCTGTGTCGATGCCGAGAACACGATCGCCCAGGCCCCTACCGGGGGCATGGACCAGTCGGCCTCCCTCCTCGCCACCGCTGGCCACGCGCTCCTGCTGGACTGCCGCGACCAGCACACCGAGCAGGTGCCGTTCGACCTCGAGGCCGCGGGGCTCGCGCTCCTCGTCGTCGACACCCGCGCAGAGCACGCCCTCGTCGACGGGCAGTACGCCGAGCGCCGTGAGTCGTGCGAGCGGGCCGCCGCCGAGCTCGGGGCCGAGAGCCTGCGCGAGGTGGACCCGAGCACCCTCGGGCAGTCGCTTGCCGCCCTCTCCTCAGATCTGTTGCGCCGCCGCACGAGGCACATCGTCACCGAGATCGCGCGGGTCGTCGCCGCCCGGGAAGCGTTGGCAGACAATGACTTCGAGACCCTCGGGCGCCTCTTCCTCGAGTCCCACGCCTCGATGCGCGATGACTTCGAGATCTCCGTCGCCCAGCTCGACACCGCCGTCGAGGCGACCGTCGACGCCGGAGCGCTCGGGGCCAGGATGACCGGTGGTGGATTCGGCGGGTCCGCTATCGCCCTGCTGCCGGCTGAGCGCGTCGAGGCGGCGACGACCGCGGTCGAGCAAGCCTTCAGCGCGCGCGGTTTCCACGCACCACGGTGCTTTGCCGTCACAGCATCAGCCGGCGCGGCGCGCGAGTCCTGAGGGCCCTGTCCCGAGGGTCCTTCGCGACAGGGATCATGGGAGCGAGGGTCAGTGGGCCGGCACCTGCACGACGTCGTAGTCCGTCCCGGCCGGCGCAGGCGCGCCGAGCGGAGGCGGGAAGCCCAGGTCGAACCGGGCGTTGACGACGACGATCCGGTCGCCCTGGACGTCCATCGTGGTCGGGATCCGGAACAGGTCACTCTGGGTCACCCGGGCCAGCGTCCCCGAGGACAGGTCGGCGGCCAGGTCCAGCTCCACGACCCGGTTGGCGAAGTTCTCCACGACCCACAGCGTCCTGCCGCGCAGCAGGATGCCGTCGGAGACACCGGACGGCACGGCGCCCGCCGGCAGGTCGATCGCGGTGCTGGTGCCCGAAACCGGGTCCACGGTGTACATGCCGCCGAGGAGCGTGTGGCCCACGACGAGCAGGTGGCCGGACTCCGTGGCGTCGATGCCGTTGAGGCCCGGGAAGCCGAGGTTCGCCCCAGCGGGCCCGGTGACGGCGAGCTCGTGCGGCGCCCCCACCGCCCCGCCCGACCCCAGGGGCACGACGAACAGCCGCGGCGTGAACGAGTCGGTGACGTAGACCGCGTCGGACGTGACGACCAGGTCGTTGAGCAGGGACGCTCCGGGCGGAGCCACCGCGACGTCGGCGAGGGTGGCGCCGGTCCGCGTGTCGTACGCGAAGACCCGGCCGCTCAGACCTCCGGCGACCCAGAGCCGGTCGCCCGCGACCTTCATGCCGGCCGCCTGCATCCCCGGCGGGGTGCCGGGCGGGTTCGCTCCCTGGCCGAGCGGCGGGCGATCCACCAGGATCCGTCCCGCGCCGGTGCGCAGGTCACCGGTGTAGATGTCGCCGTCCCACAGGGAGCCGGCGAAGAAGGTGTTGCCGTGCCCGACCGCGACCCCCTCCGGTGCGAAGTCGTCCGGCAGGGGCACCGACGGAGGGAAGGGAGCGGCAGCGGCGCCGAGGGACAGCGAGGCGGCGGCCAGCAGGGCGGTGACAGCGGAGATGCGGTTCATGGCGACCTCTTCAGGTGGGGGACCCTGCCTCCCACCGGGCTATCACGGGACCCCTGCCGAGGGATCCGCCAACTGGACTAGGCCCGGCGGTCGCCCGGCATGGGGCCGACGACAGGCTCGAGCCCACCACGACGGGCAGCAGCGCGGATTCCGTTGACGTTGGCCGAGATCAGACGCGCCCACCATTCTCCGTCTCGCCCCTGACACCAGCGCACTAGGGTGGCCCGCATGGCTGACGAGCAGCAGAAGGCGACGACCGGTGAGGCCCGCGCCGAGGGTGCGACCACCGCGACGACCACCGACACGACGACGGTCACGACGACCCCCGCCCCGCCCAAGGACGACCTCGTCACCACGAGGCACGCCCTCAAGGTCGGACGTCGGACCCTGCGCTACACCGCGACCGCAGGGCGCGTCGTGCTGCGGGAGGAGGTCTTCGAGGACGGGGTCTTCAAGGGGCACCAGTCCAAGGCCGAGATGGGCATCACGGCCTACGTCCTCGACGCGCCGGCTGGCAGCCAGAGGCCGGTCACCTTCGCCTTCAACGGCGGTCCGGGTTCCAGCTCCGTCTGGCTCCACCTGGGTCTCCTCGGCCCCCGCCGCGTGGACTCCGGCGACGTCGGCGCCCTCACCCCTCCGCCCTACGGCCTGCTCGACAACACCGAGACGCTGCTCGCGGTGTCGGACCTGGTGTTCATCGACCCGGTGTCCACCGGCTACTCCCGAGCCGTCGAGGGCGGCAAGGCCAAGGACTTCCACGGGTTCAAGGCCGACATCGAGAGCGTGGGCGAGCTGATCCGGCTGTGGACCACCCGCAACAACCGCTGGCTCTCCCCGAAGTTCATCATCGGCGAGTCCTATGGCACCACCCGGGCGGCCGCTCTCGCCGAGCACCTCCAGTCGGTGCACGGCCTGTACCCCAACGGGATCATGCTGATCAGCTCGGTGCTCGACTTCGCCACGATCGACTTCGACTTCCGCAACGACCGCGCCCACGCGGACTACCTGCCGACCTACGCCGCGACCGCGCACTTCCACGGCAAGCACGGGCGCAAGGCGCTCAGGACGGTGCTCGCCGAGGCGCAGGAGTATGCCGAGCGGGACTATCCCTGGGCCCTCTCACGCGGGTCGCGGCTCACCCCCGCCGAGCGCGCCGACCACGTCAGGCGGCTGGCTGCCCTGATCGGCCTCGGCGAGGACTACGTCGACCGGGCCAACCTGCGGATCGAGCACGTGCGGTTCTTCACCGAGCTGCTGCGCGACGAGCGGCTGGCCGTCGGCCGGCTCGACACCCGCTTCACCGGCCCGCTCGCGTCGGGGACCGCGGAGAAGTGGGACGCCGACCCCTCCCACGACGCCATCGCCGGCCCGTATGCCGCGGCGTGGAACCACTACGTGCGCCAGGAGCTGGGCTTCGAGAGCGACCTGCCCTACACCCAGATCTCCTCGGTGGCCCACCAGGAGTGGTCCTACAAGGAGTTCGAGGCCAAGCCGGTCGACGTCACCGGTCAGCTCTCCCGGGCGATGCGCGGAAACCCGCACCTCAAGGTCCACCTCGCCTACGGCTACTTCGACGGGGCCACGCCCCACTACGCGGCCGAGGACGTCGTCGCCCACCTGGACATCCCCGCCTCGCGGCGGGACGACATCCAGCACCACTACTACGAGGCCGGCCACATGATGTACGTGCACGAACCGAGCCGGCTCAGGCAGTCCCGCGACCTCGCGGAGTTCGTGACCCGGTCCAGCGGGGTCGCGTCCGGCTGACCAGCCGCGTCAGCGCCGGGCGCCCGCCCCGGCCCTGGCGCTCCGCTCCTGGGCCGGGGCGTTCAACCCCCGCGACCCACGAGCCGACCTGCCCTGTCGCGCCAGCTGGGCGGCCTTGACGCCCTCGGCCGCGGCCAGCGCGTGCTCGACAGCCGGGGCCGTCTCGACCGGCCGGAGGTGCTGCGACGACGATGGCCGGGGCTGGTGGGACGCCTCCCTGGACGAGGTGGGCTCGCTCGCCCGCTGCGTGGGTGCATCCGTGCCGTAGTAGCCGCCGTAGTAGCCACTGTCCGTCGACTTCGGCGGGACCCGGTTGAGCACGACGCCGAGGGTGTGGCCCTGCACGGCGTCGAGGCTGTCGAGCGCCGCTGCGAGCTGGGTGTCGAGAGTGCGGCCGGCAGTCACCACGACGATGGCTCCGTCCGCGGCGGCGGTGAGGACCGCGCCGTCGGTGACGGGGAGCAGCGGCGGCGCGTCGATGATGACCATGTGGCCGCTGTCGGCCAGCCGGTCGAGGAGCCTGCGCATCGCCTTGGACCCGAGCAGCTCGCTCGGGTTGGGCGGCGTCCCACCGGCCGCGAGCACCCAGAGGTTGGGCAGCGAGGCCACCTGCTGCGCCACGTCGTCGAACGCGACCCGGCCGATCAGCACGTCGGTCAGGCCGGCGCCCTCGACGAGGCCGAAGGACTCCGCCACCACGGGGCGGCGCAGGTCACCGTCGATCAGGACGACGCGACGGTCTGACATCGACAGGGCTGCTGCGAGGTTCGCCGCGATCGTCGACTTGCCGTCGCCGGGCAGCGGGCTGGTGACGACGATGACGCGCGGCGGGTTGTCGATGTCCATGAACTGCAGGTTGGTGCGCAGCTTGAGGAACGCCTCGGCCGCGTGGACCGGGTCCTTGGTGCGCAAGCCGCCGACGACGAGGGGCACGACGTCGCCGCGCTTGCGGACCATCGCCGGGCTGGCCGGGATGGTCGCGGCCACGGTGACACCGAACTGGCGGGCGAGGTCGTCCGCACGACGGATCTTGCGGTCGAGCTGGCTGCGCAGCACGGCATACGCCAGACCGAGCAGGAGGCCACCGACCACGCCGACCCCGACGTTGCGCTCGGTGTTGGGCGAGACCGGGGTGGTGGGCAGCGCCGCGGACTCGACCGGGACGACGCGCAGCGACTGCGTCGCGGCACCCGAGGGGTTCTCGACCTTGTCGACCTGCCGCGCCAAGGCCTGGACCCATGCGTCGGCGAGCTGCTGGGCCGCTCGCGGTGAGCCGTCGCGGGCACTCACCTTGATCAGGACCGTGTCGACGGGCTGGGTCACCGTGACCCTGCCGATCAGGCTCGCCGGTGCGGCCTGGAGCCCGAGCTCCTCGATCACCGTGACGGCCGTGGCCCGGGACCGGGCGAGGTCGACGTACGAGGCGGCACGCGACTTCGCCAGCATGTCGCCCACGGACGCCTCGCCCGCGCTGGAGCTGGAGCCGGCGCTGACGAAGCCACTGGCGTCAGCCTGGTAGATCCGCGGCTGGACCAGGGACAGGCCCGCGGCCGCGGCGGTACCGAGCAGGACGAAGACGACCATGCCGCGCCAGTAGGCGCGCACGATCCTCAGGTAGTCGGTCAGCTCCACTGTCGCCCCCTGGCCCTCGTGGTGGCGGCGCCTGACGTCGGCGTCGCTGCGGTTGCTCTACTGTGCGGCAGGTGACCTTCGTCGTCCCCGCGCCCGCCACCCAGGTGGATGCCTTCGGTGTGCGGGTCGAGATCCGGGTCGGCGGTGACCGCGGCACGCTTGTCGTGGACCGCGTCCCGGCCCTGTGGGAGTTCTGCTCCCCCGGCTCGGGTGGCCCCGCGGACGTCGTCGTCGAGGCCGTCCTCGACAGCGACCCTCAGGTGTGCGCCGCTGCCGACGAGGCGGGTCTGGTGTCCCGCCACGACATCGAGGACCTGCTCCAGGTACTCACGCAACGCATCACCGTGAGCGCCATCGACGCCAGCCAGGGTCGCCACCTCATGCTGCACGCGGCCTGCCTGGGCGACCCTGCCACCGGTGCCGCGGCGGCCTTCGTGGCCCCGGGCGGCACGGGCAAGACGACGCTCGTCCAGACCCTGGGTCCCGGCCGGTGGTACGTCACCGACGAGACGACGGTCGTGCTCGACGACGGCACCGTGCGTCCCTACCCCAAGCCCCTGTCCGTGCGACGCCGTCCCGACAGCCCCTTCAAGAACGAGACCGCGCCCAGCTCGGTCGGCCTGCAGCGGGTCGAAGGCGACGTCCACCTGGCCGCCCTCTGCCTCCTGGACCGCGACGACGGCCACGTCGGACCACCGCGGGTCGAGACCCTCTCCACGCTCGACGGCCTGGTCGCCCTGGTCCCCCAGACCTCGCACCTGCCGGAGCTGCCGCGACCGCTGCAGCGCGTCGCCGCGCTCTGCGAGTCGCTCGGTGGTCTTCATCGGGTCACCTATCGGGAGTCGGCCGACATGGCCGGGGTCGTGGATTCGTTGGTCGGGAGGAGCCGGTGAGGGCTCGACGGCTGCCGGTCGTGGACCGGGTGGTGCGGGACGGGGAGTCCGTGGTGCTGGTCGGTCGCGAGGTGATCCGCCTCTCGGCCCTCGCGACCCACCTGCTCGAGCGCTGTGCCGACTGGACCGACCTCGACGACCTCACGAGCGCCCTGCTGGCCGAGTTCGGCAGCACCCCCGAAGGGGTGGATGCCCACGCAGCCACCGAGGCCGCTGTCACCACGCTCGCCGAGCAGGGACTGCTCGAACGTGCCTGAGGCCCCCACCCGCTGGCAACGACACCCCCGTGTCGCCGTGGTCGACAGCGGCTCCCGCGTGGTCGTCCTCGTGCTCGACGACCCCACCAGGGCCAGACCGCTGGTCCTCGAAGGTCCGGCCGCCGCCGTCTGGCACGCCCTGGAGACGCCCCGCACCACCGAGGAGGTGGTGTCCGACGTCAGCGTCGACTTCGGCATCCCTGCTGCCGAAGTAGAGGCCGACGTCGCGGCGTTCCTGTCCGAGCTCGCGGCGAGCGGGCTCATCCGCCCAGCGAACCCGGACACGGGACGACCTAGCTGACCGGAACCACGAGGTCCGGGGACTGGGGCACTCCGTTGACCGAGTACTTGACCAGCACCGTCGGGCCTGAGTTGTTGCCTCCGCGCAGCAGGGCGAAGATCGCGCTCGTCTGCCCCCCGACCGTGAGGGTGACCGTCTGCGGGACGACGGTGAACGGCACCGTGCCCGACTGGGTCTGCGTGGTCACCTCGGTGATCGTCACCGTCACCTGCGTCCCCGGAGGCCCGGTGAGCAGGAACGGCAGGGTCAGGGTGTAGTTCTGTGAGGTTCCGTGGACCATCGACCCCGTCCCCGTGGCCCGGCCTCCGGCGCCCGACGCCGCGGCCGCCGGAGCGGCCGTCGCGACCATGATCACCGGCACGGTCCAGGCAGCGCCGAGCGCCACCGTTCGCCTGCTGACCAGCGGCTTTGCGCCCCCGACCGTGTTTCCCTGCTCACCCATGGGTGCCCCGCCCTTCCGGACTCGAGAGCCCGTTTGATTTCGTGTGCTGAACGTAGGGGGAAAGGTCTGGTCTTCACCAGCATTTGGTAAAGAAATAGTAAGGAGGCGGGCGTGTTTGTCCGGGTTTCGCCTCGTTCATTCGACGTATCCGCCTACTCCCGGGTAGTCCTTTCGGCTGAGGTTGGGTTTCGTGTCGCACGTGTACAAGTGGCGCGGGTGCGCAAGAGTGGTCCCGATGCGGGCCCGAGGCAGGCCCGCCGAGTTCTCGAGGAGAGTCGAATGCGGACACCGGCACTGAGCTCCAGGCTTCGCGCAGAGGCCCTGGGCACCTTCTGGCTGGTCTTCGGTGGTTGCGGCAGCGCCGTCTTCTCCGCGAAGTACCTCGCGCCCAACGTGGTCGCGGGGCAGAGCGTCCAGCTGGGGATCGGCTTCCTGGGGGTCGCGCTCGCCTTCGGCCTGAGCGTGATGACCATGGCGTATGCCGTGGGGCACATCTCGGGCGCCCACTTCAACCCCGCGGTCACCGTGGGGGTGGCGGTCGCCAAGCGCTTCCCGTGGAGGGACGTCCCCGCCTACGTCGCGGCCCAGGTCGTCGGCGGCCTGCTCGCCGGCCTGGCCCTGTGGGGGCTCGCACGAGGGGCCAGCGGCTTCGACGCCACCGGCAACCTCGCCGCCAACGGCTACGGCGACCACTCCCCCGGCGGCTACTCCCTCGCCGCGGTGCTCTGCGCGGAGGCGATCCTCACGGCCTTCTTCGTCTACGTCATCCTCGGAGCCACCGATGACCGCGCCCCGGTCGGCTTCGCGCCCATCGCCATCGGGTTCGCCCTCACCCTGATCCACCTCATCTCGATCCCGATCAGCAACACCTCGGTCAACCCGGCCCGCTCCACCGCCGTGGCGTTCTTCAACGGCAACGGCGCCCCCGCGCAGCTGTGGGCCTTCTGGCTGGCGCCGCTCGCGGGGGCCGCCATCGCCGGGGCCACCTACATCCTCGTGACCGGGGTCGACCGGCGCGACGAGGACATCACCGGGATCATCGCCGACGAGGACGTGCGCACCGACCGGTGAGCCGTCGCGCGCGGCGGGCCCGCCCGGCATACGTGCACCGCCGGCAGACCTGCCCCGTCACCGCCTCGCACCCCTGACGAGACCCCCGCACCACCTCGGTGCGGGGCTCTCGTCGTGGGCGGTCGTGCAATTGTCTTGATATCAAGATAATCTCCGCCCAGGGGCTCGCTCCGGCTCCGGCCGATAGCCTGAAGACCGCCCTCGCACGACCCGACGACATCCGCACACCACAGGAGAGAGCCGCGTCCATGGCCAAGATCATCTACACCCTCACCGACGAAGCCCCCATGCTGGCGACCTACTCGTTCCTCCCGGTCATCGAGGCGTTCGCGGGCACCGCCGGGGTCGACGTCGAGACGCGCGACATCTCGCTGTCGGGTCGCATCATCGCCGCCTTCGACGACCTGCTCCCCGAGGACCAGCGCATCGGCGACGCCCTCGCCGAGCTGGGGGCCCTGGCGACGACGCCCGAGGCCAACATCATCAAGCTGCCCAACGTGTCGGCCTCCGTTCCGCAGCTCAAGGCCGCGGTCGCCGAGCTCCAGTCACAGGGCTACGACCTCCCGGCCTACCCGGACGAGCCGACCACCGACGAGGAGCGCGATGCCCGCGCCCGCTACGACAGCGTCAAGGGCAGCGCCGTCAACCCCGTTCTGCGCGAAGGCAACTCGGACCGTCGGGCGCCCGCGGCCGTCAAGAACTACGCGCGCAAGCACCCCCACTCCATGGGCGCCTGGAGCAGTGACTCCAAGACCACGGTCGCCACCATGGGCAAGGACGACTTCCGCTCCAACGAGCAGTCCGTCGTCCTTCCCGCCGACGACACGCTGACCATCCAGCTGGTCACGGCCGACGGCACCACGACCCTCAAGAGCGGTCTCGCAGTCCTCGAGGGTGAGGTCGTCGACTCCACGGTCATGCGTGCCGCCGCCCTCGACGCGTTCCTCGCCGAGCAGGTCGCCCGGGCCAAGGCCGACGGCGTGCTGTTCTCGGTCCACCTCAAGGCGACCATGATGAAGGTCTCCGACCCCACCATCTTCGGGCACGTGGTCCGCGCGTTCCTCCCCGAGGTCTTCGCGCAGTACGGCTCCGACCTCGATGCTGCCGGGCTGTCGGCCAACAACGGGCTCGGCTCCATCCTGGACGGCCTCGCTGCCCTCGGCGACAAGGGCGCCGAGATCAGGTCCGCCATCGAGCAGGGCCTGGCCGACGGCCCGCGCCTCGCGATGGTCAACTCCGACAAGGGGATCACCAACCTGCACGTCCCCAGCGACGTCATCGTCGACGCCTCGATGCCCGCGATGATCCGCACCTCCGGCCACATGTGGGGCCCCGACGGCGCCGAGGCCGACACCCTCGCCGTCATCCCCGACAGCTCGTACGCCGGCGTCTACCAGGCGGTCATCGACGACTGCCGCACCCACGGCGCCTACGACCCCACGACGATGGGCTCGGTCCCCAACGTCGGGCTCATGGCCCAGAAGGCCGAGGAGTACGGCAGCCACGACAAGACGTTCGAGATCACGGAGGCAGGCACCGTCCAGGTCGTCAACGCCGCCGGCGAGGTGCTGATGTCGCACGAGGTCCAGCCGGGCGACATCTGGCGGGCCTGCCAGACCAAGGACGCCCCGATCCGCGACTGGGTCAAGCTGGCCGTGACCCGCGCCCGCGCCTCCAGGACCCCGGCCGTCTTCTGGCTCGACGAGTCCCGCGCCCACGACCGCAACCTGATCGCCAAGGTCAACGCCTACCTGCCCGAGCACGACACCGAGGGACTCGACCTGCAGATCCTGTCGCCGGTCGACGCGGCGACGCTCTCGGTCGAGCGCATCCGCAAGGGCGAGGACACCATCTCGGTCACCGGCAACGTCCTGCGCGACTACAACACCGACCTGTTCCCGATCCTCGAGCTCGGCACCAGCGCCAAGATGCTCTCCGTCGTCCCGTTGATGAACGGTGGAGGCCTGTTCGAGACCGGGGCCGGCGGCTCGGCGCCCAAGCACGTCCAGCAGCTCGTCCAGGAGAACTACCTGCGGTGGGACAGCCTCGGGGAGTTCCTCGCCCTCGGCGAGAGCCTGCGCCACATGGCGACCACGACCGACAACGCCCGGGCGCTGGTGCTGGCAGACACCCTCGACCGCGCGACCGAGCGGCTGCTCAACGAGAACAAGGGCCCGGCCCGCAAGGTCGGCCAGATCGACAACCGCGGCAGCCACTTCTATCTCGCGCACTTCTGGGCCGACGAGATCGCCTCGCAGGAGCAGGACGCCGAGCTTGCCGCAGCCTTCACCGAGGTCGCCAAGGCGTTGCGGGACAACGAGTCCCGGATCAACGACGAGCTGCTCGCCGTCCAGGGCCACCCCGCTGACATCGGCGGCTACTACCGGCCCGACGCCGCCAAGGCGGCTGCAGTGATGCGCCCGTCCGCGACGTTCAACGAGGTGCTCGCCAGCCTGCGCTGACCCACACCGCTGGTATGCCGTGTGGTCGCCGAGGGTGACCACACGGCATACCTGTCGCCAGGGGCGAGCCGTCCGGTTCGCCCGGAATGTGGGGCGTGGCCACGGGGTTGCACCGGACATGAGTGACTGGAACGAGGGTGTGGTCGCGGAGTTCCGCGCCAACGGGGGCAAGGTCGGCGGCTACTTCCAGGGGGCGCCGATGATCCTGCTGCACCACATCGGTGCCAGGAGCGGCACCGTGCGGGTGACGCCGCTCGTGTACTTCCCGCAGGACGACGGTTCGATGCTCGTTGTCGCGTCCAAGGGCGGCGCCCCGACCAACCCGGACTGGTACCACAACGTGGTCGCCAACCCGCGGTTCGAGGTGGAGGTGGGCACGCGGACCTTCACGGTCGACGCGGAGGAGCTCAGCCCCGCCGAGCGCGCAGAGCGCTGGCCGCGCATCGTCGCCGAGCGGCCTGGCTTCGGGGACTACGAGACCAGGACGACTCGTGTCATGCCGGTGCTCCGGCTGCGCCCCGTCGCCTGAGCGAGGCGGGTGGTCCGCAACGGTCGGGCGCGGGTCAGAGGGCTCGCATCCGGTTGTTGCGCGGGTTGTGCTCGACCTCGGCGAGTCCGAGCTCCTCGAGCAGCGGTGGCAGGTACATCCCCACCCGGCCCCGATACCCCTTGCGCAGGCCGTACCAGCCGCCGACCGGGTTGTCCTCGGCGCGACCCCAGGCCTCGACGGTGCCCTCCTTGGCGGGCTTCTGCTCGTCGGCACTGCCCAGTGGCACCCAGTCGCCCTGCTCACGCAGCCAGGCATGCAGGTCGTCGACCACCCGGGCGTCGTACAGCAGCTTGGTGGAGCCGACCTGGCAGACCAGCTGTGCCGGTTCCGCGGCGTCGTCGCGGTACATCGTGTAGTCACCTGTGCCGGGAGGCGTCTTCAGCTGCCAGGGGTCGTCCTTGGTGCCGGTGCCGCTCATCGCTTCTCCCTCGTCGGGCCGGAGGTGCTGCTCGTCAGCACCATCTTGAACCCCTCGTGCGTTGCCGTGAAACCCAACCGCTGGTAGAACCGGTGGGCATCGCCGCGGGACTTGTCGGTCGTGAGCTGGACCAGCGAGCACCCCCGGTCGACGGCCCACCCGACCGCCCACTGGAGCATCTGCTCGCCGAGGCCGTGACCGCGGTGGCTGGTCGCGACCCGGACGGCCTCGACCTGCAGCCTCGTCGAGCCGCCACGGGACAGGCCGGGGATGGTGGTCAGCTGCATCGTGCCCACCGGGGTCCCGCCGTCGTCGAGGACCACGAGCAGCTGCGCCGGGTCCGCGTCGATGGCCGCAAAGGCCCGCTCGTATGCCGTGAGGTCGTCTGGATCCTCGCGCGTCGCCCCGAGCTGGTCGTCGGCGATGAGGCCCACGACGGCAAGGAGGTCGGCGCGCGTCGCGCGCCGCAGCACCACCGCCCGGTCACCGGCCCGCAAGGACGCCAGGACAGGACCCGTCGACGCGCCATCAGCCGCGTGCCGGCCCTCGAACCACGCCGGGCCGTCCTGGGCGAGGGCTCGCTCCAACCGGGTCCGCGAGCGCTCCATGAGGTCGTCGGGCAGGGCGTCGAGAGCGAACCAACCCACCTCGGTCGACTCGTCGTCGTTGACCCGTGCCTCGCCGGAGACGTGGCGAGCGGTGAAGCAGAGGTCGAGGTACTGCGCCCGGTCGCCGTTGGGATAGGTGAGCGGCGGCAGGGTCCAGACGGCGTTGAGGGAGTCCAGCTCCGCCACCACGCCGGTCTCCTCCTCGATCTCTCGCAGGACGCCGGCCGCGGGCTGCTCCCCGGGCTCGAGGATGCCGCTGACCAGCGCCCACTGGCCGAGGTCGGCCCGACGGGCCAGCAGCACCTCACCGCGCTCGTTGCGCACGACGGCCGTCACGCCGGGCAGCCACAGCAGGTCGTGACCGACGCGCTCGCGCAGGCTCAGGACGAAGTCGGGAGTGGGCATGCGCCGACCCTAGCCACCCGGTCTGCGGGCACGGTGTCCCTGCTAGCGTCGTGCTCGCAGGTGTGCGGTTCCGCCGCCGCCAGCCCGCCGACACAGTCCCCAGAGTGAAGGGCCCTCCCGTGAGCACTACCCCCGTCAAGGTCGCCGTCACCGGTGCCGCCGGCCAGATCGGCTACAGCCTCCTGTTCCGCATCGCCAGTGGCTCGCTGTTCGGCCCCGACACCCCCGTCGAGCTGCGCCTGCTCGAGATCACGCCGGCGCTCAAGGCGCTCGAGGGTGTCGTCATGGAGCTCGACGACTGCGCGTTCCCGACCCTCGCCAAGGTCGAGATCGGCGACGACGCCGAGACCGTCTTCGACGGCGTCAACCACGCCCTGCTCGTGGGTGCCCGTCCGCGCGGCCCCGGCATGGAGCGAGGCGACCTGCTCGAGGCCAACGGCGGCATCTTCGCCCCGCAGGGCAAGGCCCTCAACAAGGTTGCCGCCGACGACATCCGCGTCACCGTGACCGGCAACCCGGCCAACACCAACGCCCTCATCGCCATGAGCAACGCCCCCGACATCCCCCGCGAGCGGTTCTCCGCGCTGACGCGCCTCGACCACAACCGCGCGATCTCCCAGCTCGCGGCCAAGCTGCAGGTGCCCGTGACCGAGATCCGCAAGATGACGATCTGGGGCAACCACTCGGCGACGCAGTACCCCGACCTGTTCCACGCCGAGGTCTCCGGCCGCAACGCCGCCGAGGTCGTCGGCGACCAGGAGTGGCTGGCCGGCACGTTCATCCCCACGGTCGCCAAGCGGGGCGCCGCCATCATCGACGCCCGCGGCGCGTCCTCGGCTGCCTCTGCGGCCTCGGCCACGGTCGACCACGCCCGTGACTGGGCGCTCGGCACCCCCGAGGGCGACTGGGTGTCCATGTCGGTCGTCTCCGACGGCTCCTACGGCGTGCCCGAGGGCCTCATCTCCTCGTTCCCCGTGACCGTCACCGACGGCGCCTGGTCGATCGTCGAGGGCCTCGAGATCGACGAGTTCTCGCGCGGCAAGATCGACGCCTCGACGGCCGAGCTGGCCGAGGAGCGCGAGGCGGTCAAGGGCCTGGGGCTGCTCGGCTGACCCAGCCGCCCGTCATACGCCGAAGCGGCCGTCCCCGGTGGGGAGGCCGCTTCGTCGTGTCGGCGCGGCGGGCCGGCACCGACGGCCAGGCGGGTCAGAGGCGCGGGTCGAGGTTCAGTGTGTAGGTGATGACGGCCAGCGCGAGCGCCAGCACCGTCATCGTCACGACGTCGACGCCCCGCGAGCGCACGCCGAGCCCGCCGCTGTGCGCCGAGGGCAGGACCAGGCGCAGCAACGCCCCCAGCCCGAGTCCGGCCGCGACGACGTAGCCGGCGAGCCGGACCTGGCCGGTGGTGAAGATCGCGGCACCCGCCAGCAGCACGACGGCGGACACCCACCACCAGCCCAGCCGCGGCGCGGTCACGAAGTCAGGCCGAGGTCTGGGCGAGCTGGCGCTCCGCCGCGGCCACGATGTTGGACAGCAGCATGGCGCGCGTCATCGGGCCGACGCCGCCGGGGTTGGGGCTGACCCACCCGGCCACTTCGGCGACGTCGTCGGCCACGTCTCCCGCGACCTTGGAGCGACCGTCCTCGGCGACGATCCGGCTGACACCGACGTCGAGCACCGCGGCGCCGGGCTTGACCATGTCGGCGGTGATGAGACCCGGCTGCCCAGCGGCCGCCACGACGATGTCAGCCTGGCGCACCTCCGCGGCGAGGTCACGGGTCCCGGTGTGGCACAACACGACGGTGGCGTTCTCGCTGCGTCGGGTGAGCATGAGGCCGAGCGGACGGCCGACGGTGATGCCACGCCCGACGAGGGCGACCCGGGCACCGGCGATCGGCACGTCGAACCGGCGCAGCAGCTCGATGCATCCGGCCGGCGTGCAGGGCAGGGGCGCCTCCTTGCCGAGCACCAGCCAGCCGAGGTTGGTGGGGTGCAGCCCGTCGACGTCCTTGACCGGGTCGACGCGCGAGAGCAGCGCGAACTCGTCGAGCCCGGTCGGCTGCTGCACGAGGAAGCCGGTGCAGGTGTCGTCGGCGTTCAGCTCGTCGATGACGGCCTCGACCTCGGCCTGGGTGGCGGTGCCGGGCAGGTCGCGGCGGATCGAGGTGATGCCCACCTCCTCGCAGTCTTTGTGCTTGGCGTTGACGTACCAGCGGCTGCCGGGGTCGTCGCCGACGAGCACCGTGCCGAGCCCCGGCACGACGCCGTGCTCGCGCAGGACGTCCACCCGCCCACGGAGCTCGTCCTTGATGGTCGCCAGGACCGCTTTGCCGTCGAGGATGCGTGCCGTCACGGTCGCCCATCCTGCCACGCGGGTGCGCGGTCCCCGCGCCACCGTCGCCGTCCGGTGCGCAGGTGGCCGACGACACGGACGGGGAATGCGGAAACAACCCACGCAGAACGGGCACACGTGGCAAGGTGTCCGACGGCTCGCGGTCGGCACAGGGTCGACCAGCCGCACGATGCAGAGGGGATGGGTACGTGTCGAACCTCAAGGGGCGGGTGGTCGCGGGAGTCGTGGCAGTGGCCGCGCTCGCGACGGGTCTGAGCAGCATGTCTGCCGCCCAGGCAAAGCCGATCGACCCGGGCGCGGGAACAGCGCGGACGCGCTCCTACGTCCCGCCGCCGGTGGCCTGGGGCGACTGCGCGAGCTCGTCGTTGCGCGCCGCCGGCGCCAAGTGCGGTCTCATGACCGTGCCGCTGGACTACTCCCAGCCGCGTGGCACGAAGGTCAAGATCGCCCTCTCGTGGATCAAGCACAAGCCCACCGTCCCGGGACAGGGGCTCATGCTCGTCAACCCGGGTGGCCCCGGGGGGTCCGGCCTCACCCTGTCGCGACTCGGGGCGTACATCCCCAAGGGTGCTGGTGACGCCTACGACTGGATCGGCTTCGACCCGCGCGGCGTGGGCTCGAGCCAGCCGACGCTCAGCTGCGACGGCGACTACTTCGGCTACGACCGCCCCGACTACGTGGCGACCACGCCCGAGCTCGAGAACGCCTGGCTGACCAAGTCGGCGGGCTACGCCTCCAAGTGCGACACGGCCGGCGGTGCGCTGCTCGACCACACCCGGACGGTCGACTGGGTCAAGGACATGGACGCCATCCGCGCCCTTTTCAAGGCCCGCCAGATCAACTTCTACGGCTTCTCCTACGGCACCTACCTCGGCCAGGCCTACGCCTCGACCTACCCGTCGCGGGTCCGTCGCATGGTCTGGGACGGCGTCGTGGACTGGACCAAGGTCTGGTACCAGGCGAACCTCGACCAGGACGTCGCCTTCGACGGCAACCTCGACCGCTACTTCACCTGGCTCGCCTCGCACAACTCGACCTACCAGCTCGGCGCGACCAAGGACGCCGTCAAGCAGAAGTGGCTCGACCAGCTGGCCGCCTCGCGCACCGCCCCGCTCGGCGGCAAGCTCGGCCCCGACGAGTGGACCGACGCCTTCGTCTCGGCCGGCTACTACGTCTACGGCTGGGCCGACCTGGCCGACGCGTTCGTCGCCGCCGTGGGTGGCGACTACGACCCGATGATCGCCGAGTACGACAGCGCCAACGGCGCCGGTCCGGGGTCGGACAACACCTTCGCCGTCTACAACGCGGTGCAGTGCACGGACGCCCCGTTCCCGGCCGACTGGTCCACGTGGAAGGCGGACACGGAGCGGGTCGCCGCGACCTCGCCGTTCCTCACCTGGAGCAACACCTGGTACAACGCGCCGTGCCTCACCTGGGGTGCGCCGCCCGCGGCCACCAAGCCGGTCATCAAGGGCGGCGACGCCCCGTCGGTCCTCATGGTCGGCGAGACGTACGACGCCGCGACGCCGTTCTCGGGCGCGCTGCAGGCTCGGGCGACGTTCCCGCGCTCCAGGCTCATCGAGGGCGTGGGGGGCACGACCCACTCGGGGTCGCTGTCGGGTGTCGACTGCGTCGACCTGCGGATCGCGGACTACCTGCTCACGGGCAAGCTCGACGCCCGCAAGGCCGGCAGCGTCTCGGACGTCAAGTGCGGCGCGGTTCCTCCCCCGGCGCCGAACACGTCCATGCTGGCCCGTGGGGCGTCACGTCCCGCGGACCGGCTCCCCGCCGACCTGCGCTCGGCCCTCGACGTGCTGACCGGCCGCCGCTAGCCCGACAGCACGACGACACAGCGGCCGGCGTCGCCCCTCGGGGCGGCGCCGGCCGCTGTCATGCCCGGTTCCGGTCCGGCTCGTCAGGCTCCCGTCGTGGCGTCCGCCAGTGCGGCCACGGCGGCACTGAAGCACTGGGCCGGTGGGGTCACCAGCCCCGCCCCGACCTGCCCCGTGCCCGCCACGCGGCCCGCCATACCCGTGTTGATCTGGGGCAGGATCCCCGTCCGCGCCACCGCGACGGCGTCGATGCCCGTGGGAGTTCCCCGGAACTCCAGGATCGGCACCTGGTATGCGGTGTGCTCACCCACCGTGATCTCGTACATCGTGCGCGTGGCCCGCAGTGCGAGCGGCACGTCGCCGCCGACGAAGCGCACGATCGCCGGGGCAGCGGCCATGGCGAACCCGCCGATGCCGGCGGTCTCCGTGATGGCCGAGTCGCCGATGTCGGGGTTGGCGTCGTCCGGACCGTACGAGCCGAGGAAGAGTCCCTCGGGGGTGTTGGCGGGACCCGTGAACCACTGGTCGCCGGTGCCCGCGGTGCGGATGCCGAAGTCGGTGCCGTTGCGGGCCATCGTCGTGACGACCGTCGACCCGGGGATGCCCTCGGCCGCGAGGGTGGACAGCTTGCAGGCGGGCATGCCCAGGTTGAGGAAGAAGTGCTCGTTGGCACCGGAGAACCGCACGGCCTCGGCGACGTCGGAGGCGCTGGCGTCCGCGGTGATGAGTGAAGGCAGCAGCTCGCGCAGCAGCATCAGGGACCCCGCACGGTTGCGGTTGTGCCCCTCGTCGCCCATCTGGAGCATCTGGGCGATGATGGACTTGATGTCGATGGGGCCGGCCTTGCGAATTGCCTGCTGCAGCAACGGTCCCAGCACCGAGTTCATCCAGCGGAGCCGATCGATCACCTCGGGCCCGAAGGCGCCGTAGCGCAGAACCTTGCCCAGCCCCTCGTTGAGCGAGCACCAGGACATGTGGTCGTGGACCTCGTCGCGCAGCTCGTAGACCCACATCGACGGCGAGACGACCCCGGCCATCGGGCCCACGGCGTCGCGGTGGTGGCAGGGCTCGAGCGTCACGTCACCACGACCGAGGGCGGCCTCGGCCTGCTCGGGCGAGTCGGCCAGTCCCTCGAACAGCATGGCCCCGATCAGGGCGCCCTTCATCGGTCCCGAGGCGCGCTCCCAGTCCAGGGGCGGTCCCGCGTGCAGGAAGGTGCCACGCTCCAGGCCCAACGCCTCGCTGGCCGGGCGCACGTCGACGAAGTCAGCCCCCGCCGCCGTCATCCTTTGCAGCGCAAGGGCGTTCGCCTCCCGGCGGCGAGGGTCAGCCATGAGGCGGGCCAATGCCGGGCCGGTGCCGTCGAGGGGCGGCTGCCACTGCGTCTCGGTGACCGGCACGGCCTGGTCACGCAGGGCGTCGGCGAACAGGCTCACGCCCGCGGTCGCGACGACCGGGTCGGTGGACAGCAGTCCCTGGAGCGGGCCGGTCATGCCGTCACCTCGTCGCGGTCGTCGGCGGGCAGGAGGGCGACCGCCTTGCGCGTAGCGGCGGCGTTGGACTGGAAGACCCAGGCGCCGGCGTCGGCGAGCGCCCGCGCCGTGCGCTCGAGCCCCTGGGGGTCGCGCTGGGTGCCGGTCATCGACACCACCACCGGCAGGTCGCGGCCGTCACGGGCCGCTCTCGCCCGGGCAGAGCCGATGGCTTCGGCCAGCTCGGGGCCCGGGTCGGGGTGGGCCCCGTGGCCGAGCACCAGGTCGAGGAGCAGCACCCCGCAGGTCGGGTCGGCCGCCTCGACCGCGATCCGATCGGTGCGCAGGCTCGGGTCGATCATCGGGTGGGCGCGACCGCGGGTCAGGCCGTCGTCGCCGAAGTCGATCACGACGTGGTCAGTCGCGCGCAGGTCGGCTGGCAGAGCGAGCTCGGGTGCGAGGGGGATGTTGGACCGGAGCCCGACACCGCCCAGCTCGTCGGACGCGACCAGCATCGCCTCGTCGGCCAGCGTCCCCCCGCAGAACAGCCCCCGCAGGTAGCGGCCCGCCGTCCCGGAGCCCGGAGTCTTCGGAGACTTCTCGGGGTCATCACCCCGGCGATCCTCCGAAGACTCTGGTGGGGCCGGCGCCCACGTGGGCCACCCCGCAGCCGGGGCGGGCGAGCCGGTGGCGGCGAGGACCGACTCGACGGCGGCGGTGAGGTCGGGGCGACCCGCGCCGAGGGTCGCCCAGTGGACGGGTGTCCCTAGGGCGGCGGCATACCGCTGCAGGTCGGCGAGCACCTCGGGAGCAGGCGGCTTCGAGACGACGACGATGGCCTGCGTGCCCTCGTCGGCGGCGAGCGCAGCGAGCGCCTGACGACTCGACCGGCCCGCGACGGCCGACGAGAGGTCGCGGCCACCCACGCCGAGGCAGTGGCTCACCCCGACCCCGGCGGCGTCGAGCAGGCAGAGCACCTGCTGGGCCCCGGTGCCCGAGGCTGCCACGATGCCCACCGGGCCACGCTCGACGACGTTCGCGAAGCCCAGGGCCACCCCGCCCACGACGGCCGTCCCGCAGTCCGGGCCCATCACCAGGACGTCCGCCTCCGCAGCCGCGTCCTTGAGCCGGACCTCGTCCTCCAGTGGCACGTTGTCCGAGAAGAGCATCACCGAGACGCCATGGCTGATCGCGTCGAACGCCTCGGTGGTCGCGTGCTCGCCCGGGACCGACACGAGCGCGAGGTTCGCACCGCCGACCGCGACCGCCGCACCGAGCGTACGCGGCGGCGGCGCCTCACCGAACCCGCCGGACTGCGAGGCTGCCGCCTTGAGGTCGGCCAGCACCTGGTCGAGGGTCGCGAGCCCGCTGGCGACCCCCTCGTCGGAGTCGGCGCGGATCGCGACGAGCAGGTCGTTCGGCACCACGTCGGCGGGCACCGCGAACCCCATGCCGGCGATGACGTCGAGGTTGAGCTCGGTCGCCATGGCCACCTGCGCGGCGACGACACCGGGAGCGGTGGCCACCTGGCGGGAGACCTGCATGAGGCTCACGGAGTCGTAGTAGGCACCTGATCGCACCTCGACGTGGTCGGTCACGGCACACTCCTGTTCGTGGTGAAGGCGTGAGAACCGCCGGCCTGAAGGGCGTCCAGCGCCCCGACGAGCCCGCCGAGCAGGTCGGCCCCGGAGGTGTGGCCGATGGTCCGCACCCGGAGCGCGGCCGCCCGCGCACCGTCGTGGTCACCGGCCGCGAGCGCGTCGAGGACCCGGCCGACCTCCGGCACGGCATACCCGGCGGCGGCCTCGGTCAGCAGGGCGGCGGACAGGCTCGTGGTGGAGCCCAGCCGTGACGCCACCGCGGCCCAGAGGGTGCGCCGCAGCGCAGGGCGCCCGGCGAGGCGCAGGCCCAGCAGGACGCCGCACAACGCGTCGTCGCCGCTCGGYGTGAGGCCCAGCCCGGCGCCGACCAGGGCTGCCACGGCAGGCTCGACCGGCTCGCCGTGCACCAGCGCCTCGGTGAGCCCGGCGGCAGGGTCGCGCCAGGCGAGGGGTCCGGGGTCGCCGGGCCAGGTGCGGGACGGGACCCCGGTCGAGGGGCAGCGCCGCGGGCTCCAGGTCCGGACTGCCCGCACCGTGGCACCGGGCAGCCGCACCTCTCCGGCGCCGACGACCACGACGTCCCCGGGCTGGACCCCCCAGCCGACCCAGGGCAGGTCGGTGGCGAGGGCGAGCGCGGTCGGCAGCCGCAGTCCCCTGCTCGTCACGACCGGCAGCACGTCCCCGTGTCCCCCGAACCGCAGGTAGAGCGCGGCCGGGAAGGCGGCCAGCACGGTGGCGGGTCGCGGGTCGGCCGACAGCCGGCCGGCCATCCGCGCGGACACGGCAGCCGGCCACAGCGTCGCCTGCACAGCCACCACTGACCTCCGGGAGGATCGGCGCACCCGCTCGGACAGGGGGATCCGACGGATCTGACGCAGCGACGCTACCGACTGGGATTACAGTCCCCTCATGGTGAATGTTGCCAATGATGCCGCCCCCGTTGGCGCGGACTTGCCATCCGCACGATCGGGCGGTGTGCTGCGCGACGTGGTCGGCGGGGTGACCCTCGAGGCCCTCCTCACGCTGCCGGCGCTCGCCGGGGCGGAGGTGGTCCACGGTCCCGGTCAGCTGCACCGCATGGTCACCCGGGCGTCGCTGCTCGGGTCGGTGCCGCGCCCGTCCCACCACCTCGTCTGCGCCGAGGCCGGTGCCCTCACGGCTGCCGAGTCGACCGGTCGCGACGTCGTGGCCGAGCTCGCCACCCAGGGCTGCGCCGCCCTGGCCGTCGTCGGCGGGGGCGTCGACGAGCAGGCGCGCTGGCGGGCGAGCGCCGGTGCCGTCGACCTGCCGCTCGCCCTCGCACCGAGCAGCTCCCGGGCCGAGCGCATGGTCACAGAGGCCCTCGACGCGGTGCTCGACCAGCAGGCAGGCATCCTCGAGCGCGTGGAGGAGGCCCACCAGATCCTCGTCGGGGTCGTGCTGGCCGGAGGCGGCCTCGAGGACCTCTGCCAGCGCCTGGCCGGGTTCCTCGGTGGCGCCGCGATGGTGGCCAGCAACGACGGCCGCGTCCTCGCCCAGGCCGGCGACGACCGGGCCCTGGCTGCGGCGCTGGCCCTCGACTGCTTCGACCGGACCGGACGCCTCATCACCGAGCACGAGCCGGTCGGCATCCGCGAGCCGCACAGCCCCGACGCCGGTCGCGCGATGGTGCGGATCGTCGCGGGCCACCTCAACCACGGGCTGCTCGCCGTGTTCGTCGAGGACCGGTCCCTCACCGCCGACGACGTGCACCTGCTCGAGCGCGCCGCCACCGTCGCCGCGCTCGCCATCACCAAGGAGCAGGCGGTCTCGGCCGTCGAGAGCAAGTACCGCGCCGAGTTCCTGCGGGACGCCCTCTCGGGCCGCGCCGGTTCCCCCACCGAGGCGGTCGCCCACGCCGCGGCGCTGGGGTGGGACATCGACCGCCGGCTGGTCGTCGTCGTGGCCGAGACCGACGAGGACGACGAGCACACCACCCGCTCCCCCGAGGAGGTCAGCACCCTCCAGCAGCGGTTCTCGCGCGCCTGGAGCCAGGCCATGTCGGTGCGCGACCCGCAGGCGCCCGTCATGGGGTTCAGCCAGGAGGTCGTGGCCCTGTACGCGGTGCCGCCCCAGGCCGACACCGAGGCGATCATGCGCACGGTCGGTGAGGTCGTCCGCGTCATCAGCGGCATCGGTGGCGGCGGTCGCCGCACCTTCTCGACCGGCGTCTCGCGGCCCATCGACTCGGTCGCGGACCTGCCGCAGGCCTACGAGGAGGCGCTGTCGGCGGTCAGCGTCGGCCGTCAGCTGCACGGCGACTCGGCCGTCACCCACTTCGACGGGCTCGGCATCTTCCGGCTCCTCGCGCTGATCCCCGACAGCGCCGACCTGCGCCGCTTCGTCGAGGAGTCGCTCGGCCCGCTGGCCACCGACGACGTCGCCGAGAACGCCGACCTGCGACGCACCCTGTCGATCCTCATCGACACCAACATGAACGTCGCCGAGACCGCCCGCCTGCTCTTCTTCCACTACAACACGCTGCGCTACCGGATCGTGAAGCTCGAGAAGATGCTGGGCCCGTTCACCTCCGACCCCCAGCTGCGGCTGAAGCTCGCCCTGGCGCTCAAGGTGCACCAGATGCGCGGCATCTGAGCGACGCGCGTATGACGGGTGCGCCCGTCCGCGCCCGCGTCACCCAGGACCGTGGCCCCGCGCCATACGGCAGCGGAGCGCCGCGCCCCCTGGCGGAGGGGACGCGGCGCAGTCCCCATTGGACCCCCTGTGGGGGCCCTCACGCGAGCGCGCCACACCGCACCTTCTGCCGAAACGCTCTGCATGGGCGGTATCAACAATTGCCCAATGCGCGGGCGTGCCGACCCGCTAGTTTTCGCGGTATCCCTGCGGGGACTGTGGCCCGCGTCACCCCCTCGGGACGCGGCGATCGAGAAGGAGTCCACATGAGCTTGGGCTGGAAGCTGCACGGAGACGGCAACCTCTCCGGACCCGACGACGTCGTCGCACCCGACGAACGTCTCGGCTGGGGCAAGACCGTCGGTCTCGGTGCCCAGCACGTCGTGGCCATGTTCGGCGCGACGTTCGTCTTCCCGTTGATCATGGGGCTCAACCCCCAGCTCGCGATCCTGATGAGCGGCATCGCGACGATCGTGTTCCTGCTGATCGTGCAGGGCAAGGTGCCGAGCTACCTGGGCACCTCGGCGTCGTTCGTCGGCGGTGTCGCGGCGATCCGCGCCCAGGGCGGCGACTCCAAGGAGGTCACCGGGGCGATCCTGGTGGCCGGTGTCGTCCTGGCCCTCGTCGGCCTGCTGATCCACGTCCTCGGCTCGGGCATCCTGCACAAGGTGCTGCCGCCCGTGGTCACCGGCGCCGTCGTCATGCTGATCGGCTTCAACCTCGCGCCGGTGGTGGCCAACATCTACTGGCCGCAGGACCAGTGGGTCGCCTTCTTCGTCATGGTGTTCACGATCGTGTGCGCCGTCGCCTTCAAGGGGTTCATCTCACGCATCGCCATCTTCCTGGCGCTCATCTTCGGCACCGTCCTCTCCTGGGTCCTCGACAAGACCGCCGGCGAGATCACCTCGGTCCTGGGCGGAGCCACCGAGGCGACCAGCCACTTCCGCACGAACTTCTCCGGCGTCAAGGACGCGGCCCTCTTCGGCTTCCCGTCCCAGACGACGGTCGCGGCGGACGGCAAGGAGGTCGTCGGCTGGCACACGCCCACGTTCTCCATGGCCGCAGTCCTGCTCGTCCTCCCGGCGGTCATCGCCCTCATCGCGGAGAACACCGGACACGTCAAGGCGGTCGCCGAGATGACCGGCCACGACCTCGACCCGGTGATGGGTCGCGCGATCGCCGGTGACGGCGTCGGCACGATCCTGGCCTCCGCCGTCGGTGGGTCCCCCACCACGACGTACGCCGAGAACATCGGCGTGATGGCGGCCACCAGGGTCTACTCGACGGCGGCCTACTACGTCGCGGCCCTCGTGGCGATCCTGTTCGGCTTCTCGCCCAAGTTCGGCGCCCTCGTGTCGTCGGTCCCCGGCGGCGTGCTCGGCGGGATCACCGTGGTCCTCTACGGCATGATCGGCCTGCTCGGCGCCAAGATCTGGAAGGAGAACGGCGTCGACTTCGGCAACCCGATCAATCTCGTGCCGATCGCGGCCGGCATCATCATGGGCGTCGGCGACGTGAAGCTGAAGTTCACCGACAACTTCTCCCTCACCGGCATCGCCCTCGGCACGATCGTCGCCGTCGGCGGCTACCACCTCGCCAAGGCGGTGGCGCCCCGCGAGCTGCGTGACCGCGCCAACGCCGGTGGTGCCGGTGGATCGGTGATCACGGTCGGCGGCAGGGAGACCTACGGCGACAGCGACGGCATCGACGACCTCTACCAGGACGACGACCGGCGCTGACCCTCCTGGTGTGGGCCCTCGCCGTGCCGCGAGGGCCCACACCCTTTCCCCCCACCGACCCGAGAAGGCAGGATCAGTCCGTGAAGCCCGCCCCGTTCGTGCACCACGCACCGCGATCGCTCGACGAGGCGGTGGCGACACTGGCCGAGGTGGGCCACGACGGCAAGGTGCTCGCCGGCGGGCAGAGCCTCATCCCGATCCTCAACATGCGCCTTGCCTCACCCGCGCACCTCGTGGACATCAACCAGGTGGCGGGTCTCGGCACCGTGACCGTGACCGACTCCGCGGTGCGGGTGGGTGCGACCGTGCGCCACGCGGAGCTCGAGCACGATGCCGGGGCGTATGCCGCGTTGCCGCTGCTGCGGCAGGCGCTCGTGAACGTCGCCCACCCCGCCATCCGCAACCGCGGCACCACCGTGGGCTCCATCGCGCACGCCGACGCAGCCGGCGAGATGCCCGCGATCCTGGCCGTGACCGACGGCGTCGTCGAGGTCGCCAGCGCCTCCGGCCGGCGTGAGATCGGCTGGCAGGACCTGTTCCTCGGCGCGCTGGAGACGTCCGTGGCCGCAGACGAGATCGTCGTCGCAGCGCGGTTCGGCACGATGCCGGCCGGCACCGGCACCGCCTTCCTCGAGCGCGCCCGGCGGCACGGCGACTACGCGATGGCCGGGGTGGGCGCGGCCGTGACCGTGGCCGACGGGGTCGTGTCCCGCGCGCTGCTGTCCTTCGTGTCGGTGACCGAGGTCCCGCTCGCCCTCGACGTGACCCAGGCCTTCGCGGGTCTTGAGCCGGCGGCTGTCGACTGGTCGGCGGCGGCAGACCTCGTCCGCGCCGCCATCGAGCCCGAGGGCGACATCCACGCCACTGCCGAGTACCGCGCCATGCTGGCGGTCGAGCTCACCCGGCTCAGCCTCGCGGCTGCGGCTGACCGGTCCGCAGGGAACACCTCCCCCGGCTCGGGCGACGGACTGCCCAGCACCGCCGCCGCCGCCACCACCAGCACCGAAGGGGGCGCGGCATGAGCGACGAGACCCCCGAACCCCTGCTCGACGTCACCGTCACCGTCAACGGCGTCCCGCGGCACGCCAAGGTCCCCGCCCGGAGGCTGCTGTCCGACTTCCTGCGCCACGACCTCGGGCTCACCGGCACGCACGTCGGCTGCGAGCACGGCGTGTGCGGGGCGTGCACCGTCCTCGTCGACGGCCGCCCGATGCGCGCGTGCCTGATGTTCGCGGTGAGCGCCCAGCCGCACGCCGTCACGACCGTCGAAGGGCTCGGCACGATCGACGCGATGGGCCCGGTGCAGCAGGCGTTCGCCGAGTGCCACGGGCTGCAGTGCGGGTTCTGCACACCCGGCTTCCTCACGACCATCACGGCCTACCTCGAGGACAACCCCGACCCGACGTCCGAGCAGGCGCGCGACGCGATCTCGGGCAACCTGTGCCGTTGCACCGGCTACCAGAACATCGTGAAGTCGGTCCTGCGCGCCGCCGAGATCAAGGCCGAGACCGCCGCGACCCAAGCCGGGGACGCATGACCACCCAGATGTTCGGCGCGCCCATCCGGCGCAAGGAGGACCCTCGCCTCGTGACCGGCGGCGGGCGCTACCTCGACGACCTCGGCAGGGGTGCGCTCGCCGCCGCGTTCGTCCGCAGCCCGCACGCCCACGCCCGCATCACCGACATCGACGTCACCGACGCGCTCGAGATCGACGGGCTCGTCGGCATCTGGACCCACGAGGACCTGCCCGGCAGGGTCGGCGAACCCCTCCCCCTGCTGATCCCGCACCCGACACTCACCCACGGCCGCACGGCATACGCACTCGCCAGGGACGAGGTCAACCACGTCGGCGAGCCCGTCGTCATGGTGGTCGCCCGCGACCGCTACGTCGCCGAGGACGTCTGCCAGCGGATCCGCGTCGACTACGAGCCGCTGCCGCCGGTCGTCGGCATCGAGAACTCAAGGGCCGCAACGCATCTCGTCCATGAGGACGTCCCGGGCAACGTCGCCGCGCACATGCTCCAGGAGGTCGGCGACGTCGAGGCAGCCATGGCCAGGGCGCCGCACACCCTCGAGCTCGACCTGTCCATCGAGCGCAGCGCCTGCATGCCCATGGAGGGCAAGGGCGTCTACGCCAGCTGGGACACCGACAAGGAGGAGCTGCGGATCTACTCGTCGACGCAGACCTCGACCGGGGTCCGCGCCGCGGTGGCCGCCAAGCTCGACCTGCCGCTGGCCAAGGTCGAGTGCATCGCCCCCGACGTGGGCGGCGGGTTCGGCGTCAAGATCGTGCACCCGTGGCCCGAGGAGGTCCTCGTACCCTGGGCGGCGCGAGCGCTGGGCCGGCCGGTCAAGTGGACCGAGGACCGCCGCGAGCACTTCATCTCCAGCGCCCACGAGCGGGGGCAGCTCCAGGAGGTCGAGGTCGGCTTCGACGACGAGGGACGGATCCTTGCGCTCGACGTGCGGTTCTGGCACGACAACGGCGCCTACACGCCCTACGGGATCATCGTCCCGATCATCACCAGCACCCAGCTCCTCGGGCCCTACAAGCCCGGCGCCTACCGCTGCGAGTTCTGGTCGCTCTACACCAACACCGTCCTCGTGACGCCGTACCGCGGCGCCGGCCGCCCGCAGGGATGCTTCGCGATGGAGCGCACCATGGACGCCATCGCCGACACCCTCGGGCTCGACCGCACGGTGGTGCGCGAGCGCAACTTCATCCTCCCGAGCGAGATGCCGTACGACCACGGCCTGCTCTTCCAGGACGGTCGCCCCCTGAAGTACGACTCGGGCGACTTCCCCGCCAGCCTCGCCAAGCTCAAGGCGCTGGTCGGCTGGGACGACTTCGCCGTCTACCGGTCGCGCGCCGAGGCCGAGGGGCGCCGTGTCGGGCTCGGCATCGGCTGCTACGTCGAGGGCACCGGCGTCGGCCCCTACGAGGGCGGCCACATCCAGATCGAGACCAGCGGCCGGGTCAACGTCGCCACCGGCCTCACCTCGCAGGGCCAGGGCCACGAGACCTCGTTCGCCCAGATCGTGGCGCAAGAGCTCGGGGTGCGGATGGAGGACGTCCACGTCACGACCGGCGACACCCGCCGGATGCCGTATGCCGTGGGGACGTTCGCCTCGCGCGCGGCGGTGATGAGCGGCAACGCGATCGCGCTCGCCGCCCGCAACGTCAGGGCCAAGGCCCTACGGATCGCGGCCGACGCGCTCGAGGTGTCGGCGGAGGACCTCGAGATCGTCGACGGGGACATCAGGGTCAAGGGCGCTCCCGGCACCCACATGTCCCTGGGCACGGTGTCGGTCATGTCCAACCCGCTGCGCTACGCGTTCGACGAGGCGGCCAAGGCGGCCACGCAGTTCGCGGGCAGCACCGACCTGTCCAAGCCACCGGTGGCGGAGGACGACGAGCCCGGCCTCGAGGGCAAGGACTTCTACTCCCCGCCGCAGGCAACCTTCGCGAACGGCATGCACGCCGCGATCGTCGAGACCGACCCGGTGACCGCCGAGATCACGATCCTGCGCTACTGCGTCATCCACGACTGCGGCACGATGATCAACCCGATGATCGTCGAGGGCCAGGTGCACGGTGGCGTGGCCCAGGGCGTGGGCGGCGCGTTGTACGAGCGGATGGTCTACGACGAGTCGGGGCAGCTGCTCAACGCCAGCTTCATGGACTTCCTCATGCCGTACGCCTCCGAGGTGCCCCACATCGAGACCGACCACCTCGAGACGCCCTCGCCGCTCAACCCGCTGGGCATCAAGGGTGCGGGCGAGGCGGGCTGCATCCCCGTGACGGCCGTCATCGCGTCGGCGATCGAGGACGCCGAGGGCTTCCCCATCACCTCCATGCCGATCTCCCCCGTCGAGCTGTGGGAGCTGCGCCAGCGCCACGCCCGCGGTGAGATCCCCTCGCTCGCCCACACGCGGCATACCCCCTCGTCCCAGGAGGCACCATGAAGATCGCCGGCACGGCCGCCCTCAAAGCGACCCCCCAGCAGGTGTGGGACGCGTTCCACGACCCCGAGGTGCTGGCGCGCTGCCTGCCCGGCTGCGAGTCGCTCACCGAGACCGGACCCGACGCCTACGCGATGACGGTGACCGCGGGCGTCGCGGCGATCAAGGGCACCTACGACGGCACGGTCGCGCTCACCGACCCCGAGCCGCCCGGCCAGTTCCGCATGCGCGCCAAGGGCGCCGGCGGTCCGGGCACGGTCGACGCGGACGTCCTCGTGCGGCTCGCCGCCTCGGCGACAGGCGGCACCGACCTGGCGTACGACGCCGACGCGACCGTCGGTGGCGTGATCGGCGGGGTCGGGCAGCGGATGCTGTCCGGCGTCACCAAGAAGATGGCGGGTCAGTTCTTCGAGGCGGTCGACGACGACATCGCCGGGGTCCGCAAGCCCGCCAAGGCCCCCAAGGTTCCCAGGCCCGGCGAGGTGCCCAGCGGCCCGCGCCCGATCGAGGCGGTCGGCACGTCGACGGCGTCTCGCGGCGGTCCCCGCGACTTCGGCTGGGGCGTCCTCACCGGCGGGGCCGTCGCGATCGCCGGGGTTATCGTGGGATGGCTGATCGGAGGACGCTGATGCGAACGTTCACTGCTGCTGCGGTCCAGGTCGCGCCGGTCCCGGGGCCGTTGTCGCCCGAGACGGTGCGCAAGAACCTCGACAAGTGCGTCGACTTCACCCGTCGCTGCGTCGACGCGACAAGCGCCGAGCTCGTCGTGCTGCCGGAGTCCGCGACGACCGGGTTCACCCCGGACTGCACGACCGAGGAGCTGTGGGACCTCGTGTCGCCGGTGCCGGGTCCGGTCACCGAGCCGGTGCAGGCCGTGGCCCGCGACCTCGGTGTGTATGTCGTGCTGGGCACCTACGAGCGGGGACCCGAGCGCGGGGTGGTCTACAACTCCTCGGTGCTCATCGACCGGTCCGGCGAGGTGGTCGGGGTCTACCGCAAGACCCACCCGTTCTGCACCGAGCACGTCGACGGCGGCGGCTGGGTCACGCCGGGTGACACGGTCACGGTCTGCGACACCGACCTCGGCAGGATCGGGATGATCATCTGCTTCGACGGCGACTACCCCGAGCTGTCCCGGATCCAGGCCGTGCAGGGCGCCGAGGTCATCGTGCGCCCGTCGGCGTTGCTGCGGTCGGCGGACATCTGGGAGCTCACGTCCAGGGCGCGGGCCTATGACAACCACGTGTTCGTCGTCGGCGCCAACGCGACCGGGGTCGACGCGGCCGGGGTGCTCTACTTCGGCAACTCGCACATCGTCACCCCGAACGCCACCATCGTCGCCAAGGCCGCCTCGCACGAGGGCTGGGTGTCGGCGGTGCTCGACCCGGCGACCGCGCTGTCGTCACTGACGCCGGGGTCCAACATCGGCCAAGGCTTCGACCACCTGCGTGACCGCAACCTCGACCTGATCCGCCGCCACCGCGACGAGCTCGAGCGCCCCGCGGAGACCTCCTTCCCCCACTGAGCTGCCCTCGCGTCGCTCACGCCGCCCCTGCTCGACGGGACGAACTCGTGGCACTTATGGCACGAGTTCGCCCGCGCGAGCCAGACCGGGACACATTCGTGGCGTTTGTGCCACCAATCCACCTGCCCGGTGCGGACCCGGGTGCATTTCTGGCACTGGTGGCAGGAATGCACCCGGCCCGCGAGACTGGCCGGCATGCCCCTGCCGACCAGCACCCCGTCCGCCCAGGGCGTCGACGCGCGGGGAGTACTCGCGCTCGTCGACGGCCTGGAGTCAGGTGGCCACGACCCGCACAGCCTCGTCCTCGCGCGGCACGGGCACGTGATCGCCCGCGGCTGGTGGGCGCCGTACGCACCCGAGCGCATCCAGCTGGTCTACTCCCTGAGCAAGTCGTTCACCGCCACCGCCGTCGGCCTGCTCGTCGACGAGGGGCGCGTGTCCCTGGACGACCTGGTGCTCGACCTGCTGCCCGACGGTGACCTGCCGCCGGGAGTCCAGGTCCCCGAGCGCTACCGCCGGCTGACCCTGCGCCACTGCCTCACGATGGCGACCGGCCACGACGTCGAGGCGTGGACGGAGCCGGCGATGCGGGCAGCCCAGGTGGCCGCCACCGACTCGACCGACCCCGTCCTGGCAGCGATCCTGGCGGCGCCGCCCGAGCACGAGCCCGGGACCGCGTGGGCCTACAACCAGGTCGCGACCTACCTCGCCGCCGGAGCCGTCCGCGGGGTGACCGGCGCAGGTCTGCTCGACCTCCTGCGCCCGCGCGTGCTCTCCGCCATCGACCCGTACGGTGGCTCCGAGGTCCGGTGGCACCGTACGGCGACGGGGCGTGAGCTCGGGTTCTCGGGCATCCACATCGGCACCGACGCCATCCTCGGCCTCGCGCAGCTGCACCTCGACGGCGGCTCGTGGAACGGCTCCCAGCTGCTCTCCGCGGACTGGGTCGACACCGCCACCACGCCGACCGGCCTGCCCAACCGCGAGCCGGACGCCAACCCCGACTGGCGCGAGGGCTACGGCTGTTCGTTCTGGGGAGCGCGGCACGGCTACCGGGGTGACGGCGCCTACGGCCAGTTCGCCATCGTGCTGCCCGAGCAGGACGTGGCCCTCGCGATCACCGGGGAGACCACCGACATGCAGGCCGTCCTCGACCTGGTGTGGGAGCACCTGCTCCCGGCGCTTGCCGGTGTTGGCGACGCCGAGGCCGACGCCGCACTCGACGAGCGCCTGGCCGCCTTGCGGGTCCCGACCCCTTCGTCATCCGGCACGGGTCCGCCGCGCGCGTCGTGGACGCGCGCGGCCGACAGCCAGCTGCCCCCCTCGTATGGCGCGGTGCGCCTGGAACCGGGCGACGCGGCGCCATACCGGGTGGTCCTGGACGTGCACGGCACGCCGGTGGGGATCGACGTCGGGGACGGCGCATGGGCCGAGTCGACCCTCGCCGTGGGTGGGGTGGAGCTGCCCGTCGTCGCCTCGGGCGGGTGGGATGCGCAGGGCTGCTTCAGCGCGGACATGCGGCTGGTCGAGACGCCGCACACCGTGGAGCTGCGGAGCAGGCCCGACGGGACGGTGCACCTCGGCTGGCACGAGGTGCCGCTGCACGGAGGGGACCCACTGGCGCTGGCCGTCCGTGGCCCTGCCCTGCCCCCACAGTCCTGACAGCGACCGTCCACCGGCCAGCGCGGAGGGGGCTCAGTCACGCCCGCAGTCCGTGGTGCATGCAAAGGCCGCGCGTGAGCCCTCGAACGCCACTCGCCGAATGTCTGCGGGCTCGACCATCTCGCTGGCCAACAGCGGCGTCTCAGCCCAGTACAACTGACCGAGCCGCGGGTCTTTTGTCGCTGCCAGGTTGGCTTCGACGTCTCCAGCGGGCGTCTGGACGACGACGCGTGTGACGTCCCCGCGCACCAATCCTGCGACGACCACGTGCGCGACGGTCCCGCTGGGAAGGTTGCCCAGCTTGCTGTACATGACGCCACCAAAGAAGCCTGCATGGGGAAGGCGGCCCAACGGCTGACATGCGCTAGGGCTCGGCTCGGACACCACCGAAACCGCGGTGCCCTGGCAAAGGCTTGCGCCTGAAGTCACGTACAGGACGGGCAATCGCCCGTCCACGTCCCTCTCGAGTGAGACAACGTGCTTCTCCCCCCACACCGACTGCGGGTCCAGACCTCCGCTGATGATGGACGAGGCAGTCGGACCCTTGCCCACGGCAACCGGCAGCGCCGGGCCGCCAGACGACTCGACCACCTTCCGATGAGCTGCAAACGGCTCCGCGCGCGCAACAAGACCGAACACGAGAGCGACCCCCGCGACAGCCACCAACCCCGCCCGTGCACGTTGGCGAAGACGGATGCGTTTGCCCTGCGATTGAGCTCGGGCGGCAAGGTCGCTGGGAGGTGCCGGATCTGCATAGCTGAGGTCAAGGGTCGGAACGGGAGTGGTCATCGTGCTGCCTCACTTTCGACGAGTGGTTTGAAGTCGGCGGCGGCGACGTTGAGGGCGTCGTCGTCCTTGAGCTTCCCGAGGGCCCGCGCTGCAGTGCTCTTGACCGTCCCCGGCGCAATGCCCAGTTCTTCGGCGATCTGTTGCTCCGTCAGGTCGTACCAGTACCGAAGGACGACGACCGCACGCTCACGCTTCGTCAGTCCCCGCAACGCCTGTTGGACGACTGCGCGCCGAGCAACCTCGGGTGCGAAGTCCGGCACCTGGACGGCTCGCCCCGCGCCCGCATCGAGAACCTCTCGTGGTCGAACGCGTCGCCACCAGTCGAGGTAAGCGTGCAGCATCACCTTGCGGACGTACCCCTCGGGGTTTCCCTCGCAGATGGAGTTCCAACGCAGGTAGGCCTGGGCGAGGGCATGCTGGACAAGGTCCTCCGCGCGGGCCCTGGACCCGGTCAGCAGGTCGGCCGCGTGCAATAGCCGGCCCGACCTGGCCGCCACGAATGACGAGAAATCGGCGTCCAGCCGCACGCGGGCAGGGTCTGGGCTGGGGTTCTTCATGCCCACTAGACGCTGCACGCACGTCACGGGTTCTGTGCGATCCAGCTTTGCCCCGGGGCGGACCCCCTGACGGCGCGCTCGTGTGCGTGACGAAGGAGCACAGCGTGGCCAGGTCTCGTTGGCAAGTTGTGCCAAGGCGAGCCCTCGCGCAGACCTGTTGAATCTCACGCATGGCTCAGCGGCAGATCAGGATCGGGATCGACACCGGCGGCACGTTCACCGACGTGGTGGCGTTCGACGAGGGCACCGGCGAGCTGGTGACGACCAAGACACCGTCGACGCCGAGCAACCCGGCGGACGGGTTCATCAACGGCGTCACCAAGGTGCTCGACCTGATGGGGGCCACCGGCGACGACATCACTGCCGTCTGCCACGGCACCACCGTCGCCACCAACAAGCTGCTCGAGGGCAAGGTCGAGCGGCTCGGGTTCATCACCACCGAGGGCTACGAGTTCATGCTCGAGATCGCCCGGCAGGCGGTGCCGGACGGCTACGGCAACTCCTACTTCTGGGTGAAGCCGCCGCGCATCGTCCCGGCCGACAACGTGCGCACCGTCGGCGGACGGATGGACTTCGAGGGCAACGAGCTGCGGCCCCTCGACGAGGACGCTGCCGTCGCAGCGGTGCGGTGGTTCAAGGACCGGGGCATCACGACGATCGGCGTCTGCCTGCTGCACTCCTACGCCAACGACTCGCACGAGCTGGCCCTGCGCGAGATCCTGCGCCGCGAGCACCCCGCTGCGGTTGTCTCGATCTCGTCGGAGGTGCTGCGCGAGTACCGCGAGTACGAGCGCTCCATGACCACCCTCGTCGACGCCGCGGTCAAGCCCAACGTCAGCCGCCACGTCACCAACATCCACACCCGCCTCGCGCAGTTCTCCGCCAAGGAGATCCCCTTCTACATCATGAAGTCCAACGGCGGCGTGCTGTCGGCGGACGAGGTCGTGCACCAGCCGATCACCACCGTCCTCTCGGGTCCGGCGGCCGGTGCCCTCGGCGCAGGGCTCATCGCGAAGCGCGCCGGGTTCCCCAAGGTGCTGACCTGCGACGGTGGCGGCACGTCGACGGATGTGTCGGTGGTGCTCGACGGCGAACCCACCCTCACGACCGAGGGGACGGTGGGCGCCTACCCCAGCAAGATCCCGATGATCGACGTCGTGACGGTCGGGGCGGGCGGTGGCTCGATCGCGTGGACCTCGCCGGAGGGGTCGCTCAAGGTCGGGCCGCAGTCGGCGGGCGCCGACCCGGGCCCGCTCTGCTACGCCAAGGGCGGCACCGAGCCGACCATCACCGACGCCCACGTCACGCTCGGCAGGATCCCGCCGCACCTGCTCGGCGGCGAGATCCCGCTCGACGTCGACGCGGCCCGCGCCGGCATCGAGGAGCTGGCCGGGCGCCTCGGGCTGGACTTCGAGCGCTGCGCGACGGGGATCCTCGAGATCTCGGCGTGGAACCAGGCCAACGCGCTGCGCCAGGTCTCGGTCAAGCGCGGCCTCGACGTCCGCGACTTCATGCTGACGACCTTCGGTGGGTCGGGGTCGCTGCTCGCGTGCCGGCTCGTCGACATCCTCGACCTGGCCGGCGTCGTGGTCCCGCAGAACCCGGGCAACGTCAGCGCCTTCGGGCTGCTCACGGTCGACGTCAAGAACGACTACGTGCAGACCATGGTGTCCAAGCACGCGACCCTCGACCACGCCGCCGTCCAGAAGACGTTCGACCAGCTCACCGACAAGGCCGCGAGCGCCCTTGACGGAGAGGGCTTCCCGCGCGAGCAGCACCGCTACACCCGCACCGTCGACCTGCGCTACTTCGGCCAGGCCTTCGAGGTGCGCGTCACCGCGCCCGAGGGCACCGTCGACGAGGCGTATGCCGACGAAGTCGCCGACGCGTTCCACGAGGCCCACCGGGCACTCTACGGCTACGACTTCTCCAGCGACCCGACCCAGCAGGTCGAGTGGGTCAACCTGCGCGTCACCGGCGTCGGACCCATCACGCGCCCGGAGCTGCGCGACATCGAGGCCCGCAGCCCTCGGTCTTCGGAGGATCGGGGTGATCACCCCGACAAGGCTCCGAAGACCCGCAGCACGCGGCCGGTCTGCTTCGACCCCGAGGACGGCTACGTCGAGACCCCCGTCCACTGGCGACCCGACCTGCTCGCCGGCGACACCCTGGCCGGCCCGGCGATCGTCGAGGAGTTCGGCTCGACCGTCCCGGTCCACCCCGGCTTCTCGGTCCGCGTCGACTCGATCGGCAACCTGGTGATCACCAAGGATGGTGCGCGATGAACCCCGCTGGCCTGCCCACGGCATACGAGCACGGCAACCGGCTGACCCCCGAGGGGAGCACGGTCGACCCGATCCTCGTCGAGATCGTGCAGGGCACCCTGGCGAGCGTCGAGATGGAGGTCGAGACCGCCATCGCCCGCACGAGTCGCTCCCCCATGATCCGCGACGCGCACGACTTCCGCGCCGGCATCCACGACCGCCAGCTGCGCAAGCTGACCGGCCGCTCCTACAGCGCGCTCGTGCACCCCATCGCCCGTGACTTCCCGCTCGACGAGATGAACGAGGGCGACGTCTTCTTCCACAACGACGTCTACGAGTCCGAGGGCGGCATCGGGCACCTGCCGGACCTCTGCGTCACGGTGCCGGTGTTCAGCGGTGGCGAGGTCGTGGCGTTCGTCCAAGCGTTCGGTCACCACGACGACATCGGCGGTGCGGTGCCCGGCTCGATGCCGAGCAACGCGACCAGCGTCCACGAGGAAGGCCTGGCCGTCCCGCCGATCAAGCTGTGGGACAAGGGAGTTCCCAACAAGGCGGCCCTGCGGATCATGACGCGCAACAGCCGCATGCCCGACTCCCTGGCCGCCGACCTCGACGCCGAGTGCTCCGCCTGCCTCATGGGCGCGCGGCGGCTCTCGGAGCTGTTCGAGCGCTACGGCCGCGACACGATCGAGGCGGCCTTCGACGCCATCCTCGACCAGACGACCGAGACCTACCGGCGCGAGATCCTGTCCAAGATCCCCGACGGCACCTACGTCTGGGAGGACTACGCCGAGCACGACGGAGTCGACGAGCCGCGGCTGCACACCCAGCGGATCACCCTGACCAAGGAACCCACGGGTGGGCCCGGGCCGGGCGACGGCGGACCGCGACTGGTCATCGACTTCACCGGCACGGCCCCGCAGGCCAAGGGCCCGATCAACCACTGCGGCGACTACGTCGGCGGCAACTTCCTCAAGAAGTGGCTCGCCCCGATCCTGCGCAACCTCGCCGACACCCCGGAGCGGATGGCCGAGCTCGACGTCAACGAGGGCATCGTGCCACTCATCGAGATGCGCTTCCCCGACAAGGGAACGCTGCTGACGCCGATCTTCCCTGCGCCGACCAACGCGCGCACCTTCGTGATCCTGCGGCTGCTCGGCGTGCTGGCCGGCGTGGTCGCCAAGGCGGTCGACGGCAAGATGCCCGCCGACCAGGAGACGATCCGCTACACGGGCGTCTACGGCAAGGACCGCGACGGCAACGACTACCTCATGCGCGAGGTGCTCGGCGGTGGATCCGGTGGGCGCTACTACGCCGACGGCGAGGACACCATCCACGTCGTCCCCGACTCGCGCAACCTGCCGACGGAGTTCACCGAGAGCCGTTTCCCGTTCATCGTCGAACGGCTCGGGCTCGCCGTCGACTCCGGTGGCGCCGGCCGCTACCGCGGCGGCCTCGGTTACGAGAAGCAGATCCGGATGCTCAAGGACGCCCACTTCATGTGCATCGCCGACCGCTCGATCCTCGCCTGCTGGGGGGTCAAGGGCGGCAAGGCCGGGATGCCGTTCAACGTCACCATCGACCTCGGCGGACCCGACGAGCGTGAGGTCGACGCCCTCGCCGACGCCGAGCCGGTCAAGGCCGGTCAGGTGATCCGCATCCGCACCACCGGTGGTGGCGGATGGGGCGACCCGCTCGAGCGCCCGTACGAGGACGTCGAACGCGACCTGCGCTGGGGCAAGGTGTCCTTCGAGGGTGCCCGCACGTCATACGGCGTCGTGGCGTCGGGGACCAAGGACGAACCCGTCATCGACAGGGCGGCGAGCGACGCGCTGCGCGACTCGATGCGCGCGGAGCGGCCCGACGCGGAGCCGTTCTTCGACCGCGGCCCGGGCTACGCTCGCCTCGCCGACGGCAGGACCGCCGCCGACGTCGACTGGCTCTGAGGACCGCTGTGAACGCACCACTGCACGACATCACCGTCATCGACCTGTCGCGCGCCCTGGCCGGGCCGCACGCGGCAATGATGCTGGGAGACATGGGCGCTCGCGTCATCAAGGTCGAGTCGCCGGGCACCGGCGACGACACCCGAGGCTGGGGCCCGCCGTTCGTCGGGCCCGACGACGACCCGATCTCGACGTACTTCCTGGCGGCCAACCGCAACAAGGAGTCGATCACCCTCGACCTCAAGTCCGACGACGGGCGCGACGTCCTCACCAGGCTCGTGCGGCACGGCGACGTCCTCGTCGAGAACTTCAGGCCCGGGGTCCTCGACCGGCTGGGGTTCTCCGCCGAGCGGCTGCACGAGCTCAACCCGAGGCTGGTGCTGCTCAGCATCAGCGGGTTCGGCCACGACGGGCCGCAGGGCGGGCGGGCCGGCTACGACCAGATCGCCCAGGGCGAGGCGGGGCTGATGTCGGTGACGGGGCCCGACGCCGACACCCCGCAGCGGGTCGGCGTCCCGATCGGCGACCTGCTGGCTGGCATGTACGGCGCTTACGGCGTCGTCACCGCCCTGCACGAGCGCCACACCACCGGAGTCGGCCGCGTGGTCCGCACCAGCCTGCTGGCTGCCCTCGTCGGCGCCCACGCCTTCCAGGGCACCGCCTACACCGTGGCCGGCCACGTTGGGCGCGCGCAGGGCAACCACCACCCGTCGCTGTCCCCCTACGGCCTGTTCCACTGCCAGGACGGCGACATCCAGGTCGCCTGTGGCAGCGAGTCCCTGTGGCGCAAGCTCGCCGAGGCGTTCGGCATCGACCCCGACACCCCGGGCATGTCCACGAACCGCGAGCGCACCGTCAACCGCGACCAGGTCACCTCGGCGCTCAACGCCGCCTTCGCGTCGCACCCCCTCGACGAGCTCCTCCCCCGGCTGGCGGCCCTGGGCATCCCGGCCGGGGAGGTCCGCACCATCGACCGCGTGTACGACTGGGACCAGACGCGCTCGCAGGGCCTGGTCCTCGGCGTGGAGCACCCCGTCCTGGGTCGCATCGAGCTGCCCGGGCCGCCGATCCGCTTCGACGACAACGGGTATGCCGGTGGGCGCGCCCAGCACGTCGCCCCGCCGACGCTGGGTCAGCACGACACGAGCATCCGCGCCTGGCTCGACGAGATGGACGCACTGCCGGACTGAGGCGCGGACGCGGCCGTACCATCGGTGAGGTGGGCGCGCAGCCGCGGGAGCCGAGGCAGGAGATCCGCTTCTGCCGCGCCCCCGACGGGGTGCGCATCGCGTATGCCGTGCACGGCAGCGGGCCGCCGATGGTCGTGGACTCCTGCTGGTTGAGCCACCTGCAGTACGACTGGCAGTCCCCGGTCTGGCGGCACTACCTGCAGGAGTGGGGTCGCGACCACACGGTGATCCGCTTCGACGAGCGTGGCCACGGGCTGTCCGACCGGGGCGTCACCGACCACAGCCTGGAGGCCCGGCTCGGCGACCTCGAGGCCGTCGTCGAGGACTCCGGGGTGGACCGGTTCGCGCTGCAGGCCATGGCCCAGGGCGGCCCGGTGGCGATCGCCTACACGGTCAGGCACCCCGAGCGGGTGTCCCGCCTGGTGTTCTACGGCAGCTACTGCGGCCAGCAGTCCAAGGACCCGACCGAGGCCGAGATGAACGACACCCTGGACAGCCTGATCAAGGTCGGCTGGGCCCGACCGGACTCGGCCTTCCGCCGGGTGTTCACCTCGCTGATGATCCCGCGCGCCACGGAGGAGCAGCACACCTGGCTCGACGAGCTGCAGCGGGTCGCCACCGACGCCGAGACCGCCCGCACCTCACGCCGGCAGCGGCTCGCTGCGGACAGCAGTGCGTTGATGGGTCGGCTGGAGCTGCCGACCCTCGTCATCCACTCCCGCGGCGACCGGATGAACGACTTCGAGGAAGCCCGGCACCTCGCAGCCGGCATCGAGGGGGCCAGGCTCGTGGCGCTCGAGAGCGACAACCACATCGTCCTCGAGGACGAGCCCGCCTGGGCGGTCTACTGCGCCGAGCTGCGCGAGTTCCTCGCGGGAGACGCTGAGCCCGCACCGACCGGTGTGAGCGCACCCTCGAGGGACACCGCCCAGGACGGCGCGACCGCCCTCGACCTGCTCTCCCCGCGGGAGGTCGAGATCCTGCACCTCGCGGCCGAGGGGCTCGACAACGAGGCGATCGCCGGCACCCTCACGCTCAGCGTGCGCACGGTCGAGCGCCACCTCAGCAACGTCTACGCCAAGCTCGACCTGCGCGGGAAGTCCGCCCGCACGGCAGCCGTCGCGCGCCTGCTCACCCGAGCCTGACGGCATACACGCAGGCGCGCAGCCGGACTCGGCCGGTGCGGCCGCGAGCCAGCCCCGAGATGGGTGACAGCACCGATGCCGGGCCACGCCGCCCGGACCTAGCGTCGTCGTCGCAGGGAACCACCATCACCACCACCAAAGGGGATCCAGCTCATGACCACACAGACCTCCGGGCCTGCCATCACCGACACCGCAGAGGACCGGGCCCTCAAGGGCAGGCACGCCGCCATGTGGGCGCTCGGCAACTACGCAGCCGTCGCCAGCGACATCATCGCGCCGCTCGGGCCGGTGCTCGTCGAGGCGGCCGGCATCACGGCCGGCCAGCGCGTGCACGACGTGGCTGCCGGCTCGGGCAACGTCGCCCTCCCGGCCGCCCGCACCGGCGCCGAGGTGGTCGCGACCGACCTCACGCCCGAGCTGCTCGAGCGCGGTCGCCAGGACGCCGAGGCGGTGGGGCTGTCCATCAAGTGGGTCGTCGCCGACGCCGAGGCACTGCCCTGCGACGACGGCGAGTACGACACCGCGGTGTCGTGTGTGGGCGTCATGTTCGCGCCACACCACCAGCTCGCAGCCGACGAGCTGGTGCGCTGCGTCCGCCCCGGCGGCACCATCGGGCTGCTGAGCTGGACGCCGGAAGGCTTCATCGGCCAGATGTTCGCGACCATGAAGCCCTATGCCCCCGCGCCGCCGCCCGGCGCCCAGCCCCCGCCGCTGTGGGGCCACGTCGACCACGTGCGCGAGCTGCTCGGCGACCGGGTCGAGGCCTTCACCGCCCGCCAGGCGGACCTCGTGGTCGACCAGTTCCCGACCCCCGAGGCGTTCCGCGACTTCTTCAAGACCAACTACGGCCCGACGATCGCTGTCTACACCGCGATCGCCGACGACCCCGACAAGGTCGCCGCCCTCGACCGTGACCTCGTGGCGCTGGCCGAGCGGTTCGACCGTGGCGAGGACCAGACCGTGCTCGACTGGGAGTACCTCCTGGTGACCGCCCGTCGCTGCTGACCGCACCGCAACGTGGCCCGCACCGCGACGCGGGCCGCACCGCGACGCGGCCAGCGCCGTCATACGGGGAGGCACAGACCGACGGCCCACGTCCTGGCGAGAGGAGGTGGGCCGTCGGCGTTCTGGGGTTGCCGCGTCAGCGGGCTGGCGATCCGCTCAGGCGGTACGGCGCGGGGCCGAGCGACGGAGCTTGCGCTTGACGCGCTTGCCCACGGCCTCGGCGGCGATGGCCACGCGGGTCCGGCCCGGCTGCGGGTTCGGCAGCGACAGGACGACGACCTGCTTCCAGGCCGAGGCGACCTGCTTGGGCAGCGGGCCCGTCGTGTAGGTCAGGCCGTAGCGCTCGCAGATCTCCTGGATGCGCGGGGCGATCTCCTTGTACCGGTTGCTGGGCAGGTCCGGGAACAGGTGGTGCTCGATCTGGTGCGACAGGTTGCCGGACATCAGGTGCAGCGCCCTGGAGCCGGAGATGTTGGCCGAGCCGAGCATCTGGCGCAGGTACCACTCACCGCGGGTCTCGCCGTCGATCGACGCCTTCGCGAAGGTCTCGACGCCCTCGGGGAAGTGGCCGCACATGATGATCGAGTGGGTCCACACGTTGCGCACCGTGTTGGCGACGAAGTTGGCGCCCAGGGTGTGGAAGAACGACGGCCCCGACAGGATCGGGTGGATCAGGTAGTCGCGCCGGGCCTGGCGGCCGATCTTGCGCAGCACCTTGTTTCCGTCCTTGCGGAACTCCTCCTTGGACTTGCCGCGTCCCTTGAGGTAGGCGCCGACCTCGAGGTCGTATGCCGCGATGCCGTATTCGAAGAACAGCATGTTGGCGAAGTTGTAGACCGGCTGGCCGAGGTAGGCCGGGGTCCAGCGCTGGTCCTCGTCGACGCGCATGATGCCGTAGCCGAGGTCGTTGTCACGGCCGATGACGTTGGTGAAGGTGTGGTGCAGCTCGTTGTGCGAGTGCTTCCAGAACTCCGACGGGGAGGCGTTGTCCCACTCCCACTCCTGCGAGTGGATGCGGGGGTCGCGCATCCAGTCCCACTGCCCGTGCATGATGTTGTGCCCGAGCTCCATGTTCTCGAGGATCTTGGCGACGGACAGACCGGCCGTCCCGACGAGCCAGGCCGGCGGGAAGATCGAGAACAGCAACACGGCGCGGCTGCCCACCTCGAGCCCGCGCTGCCACTTGAGGACCTTGCGGATGTATGCCGCGTCGCTGGCTCCGCGGGAGTCCAGGACCTCCTGGCGCAGCGCGTCGAGCTCGGCGCCGAGCGCCTCGATGTCCTCGGCCGTGAGGTGTCCGGCGGGGTCCGGCTTGCCGGACGCCTTGGGCGCGTGGGTGCGCTCGGTCGTGGCGACCGAGAGGCGGTTGTTGACCGGCTTGGTGCGCTGCGGTGCGCGCGGGGTGCCGGCGGCGGACCCGTCGATGGTGAGGTCGAACTGCTCTGCGGTGGCGGTCATGCGAACTCCTTGGTCAGAGGTTCAGGTCAGTGGTTCAGGGGGTAGACCGGCGGCGCTGCCGGTCAGAGGTCGATCTCGCAGGCGCCGGCAGCGGCCGACACACAGGTCTGGATGCGCACGTTGTCGCCCTCGGTGGCGACGGTCAGCTCGCCGTTGCGCAGGTCGCGGACAGCGCCCTCGCGGAGGGGGACGACGCAGCCGAAGCAGATGCCCATGCGGCAGCCGGACGGCATGAGGACGCCGGCGTCCTCGCCGGCGTCGAGGATCGGGGTGGCGCCGTCGGCGTCGACGACCTTGCCCTGCTTGCCGAAGGTGACCGTGCCACCCTCGCCCTCGGAGATCACGACGGGGCGGAAGCGCTCGGTGTGCAGGCGGTCGGCGAGTCCGGCCTCGGCATACGCGGCCTCGAAGGCGTCGAGCATGCCGGTGGGGCCGCACGCCCAGGTCTCGCGGAAGCGCCAGTCGGGGACGAGCTCGTCGAGGGTGTCGGGGCCGACCATGCCGTGGGCGTCGGTGTGCCGCTCGACCAGCGTGAGCCGGCCGTCGGCCGCGAGGGCGCGCAGCTCGTCGCGGAAGATCACGTCGGCCTCGGTGGGCGCGGAGTGCACGACCACGACGTCGCGCAGCTCGTCGAGGTGGTTGCGGAGCATGCCCATCACGGGCGTCACACCGGAGCCCGCGGTCACGAAGAGCGCCCGCGCGGGCAGCCTCTCCGCCATCGTGAAGTCGCCGGTGGCCTGGTCGAGGTGGATGACGGTGCCGGGCTGGAGGGCGCGGACGACGTGGTTGCTCACCTTGCCGTCCGGGATGGCCTTGACGGTGATGGAGATGAGGCCGTCGGGCGACTCGACGGGACAGGTGAGCGAGTAGGCGCGCCAGTTGCGCACCCCGTCGACGTCGACGCCGATGCGGATGTACTGGCCGGGCAGGTGCCCGCGCCACGAGCGGCCGGGCTTGATGCGGACCGTGGCGGCGTCGCGGGTCTCGGGAGTGACCGAGACGACGCGGCCCCGCAGGTCGGCGCCCGCACGCAGCGGGGCGACCAGGTCGAGGTAGTCGGCGGGCAGGACGGGGTGTGCCACGGCCTCGGCGACGCGCCACAGGGCAGCGCGCAGCGAACGCCTCGTGGGCGTGCCGGAGGCGGTGCGGAGTGGGAGAACTGCGGTCATGGTTCCATCATCGATGGTCGGGTAGTCTAATTTCCTGACCTACCCGAGTGAGACTCGCCGCTTCTTTTGTTCGCAAGGAACAGATATGACCATCGAACGCCCCACGGGCACCGCCCGTCCCGCCACGGCCCGAGCCGCCGGGCTCACCCTGGACCCGGAGGTCGTCACCCAGCTCAAGGATGCCCTGCCCGGGGTGGCCAGTCACGCCGTCGAGGCGATCATCGAGGAGGTCCCCAGCTACGCGAGCGCGCGGGACTACCTCGTGGGCAACATCGAGGCAGCCGTCCAGGTGGCCCTCGGCAGCTTCCTGACGATCGCCGCCCGCGCCGCCGACCCCAGCACCCCGCTCGGTCCGGCGCTGGAGGCCTCCTACCGCCTCGGCCGGGGCGAGGCGCGCAGCGGGCGCAGCATGGACGCCCTGCTGTCGGCCTACCGCATCGGCGCCCGCGTCTCGTGGCGTGGCCTGTCGCAGGAGGCCGTCCGCGCCGGCATGGGTGCCGACGTCCTGGCCCAGTTCGCCGAGCTGGTGTTCGCCTACATCGACGAGCTCTCCGCGGCCAGCGTCTCCGGGCACGCCGACGAGCTCGCCTCGGTCGAGCGCATCCAGCAGCGCCAGCTCGAGCGGCTGGCCATCGACCTGCTCCGCGGCTCGTCGGATGAGGAGGTCACCCGTCGAGCCGAGCGCGCCCGTTGGGAGCTGCCCAAGACCCTCGCCGTCCTGCTGGTCGCCGAGCGGGAGCTGCACCACGCCCGCTCGCTCGTCGACGCGAAGTCGCTCGTCCTCGCCGAGGACGTGCCGGGCGTCACGTCGGGCGAGGACGTCGTGGCCATCCTCGTCCCGCGGCTGACCGCAACCGCCCGGGCACGGCTGCTGCGCGGGCTGGCCGACCACGACGCCGTGCTCGGGCCCACCCGACCCTGGCGGGCGGTCGCGAGCTCGCATGCCCGCGCGCTGCGGGGGCGGGCCGCGCRCGGCCCGGGCGGCACGGCATACGACACCGAGGCGCACCTGGCCGAGATCGTGCTCGACGCGGACCGCGACGCCCTCGCCGACCTGCGCTCACGCGCCCTGGCCCCGCTCGACGACCTGACCCCGGCCACCCGCGAGCGGCTCGCCGAGACGCTGCGGCTCTGGCTGTTGCACCGCGGACGCCGCGAGGCCGTCGCCGAGGCGTTGTTCGTTCACCCGCAGACGGTGCGCTACCGCGTTGGCCAGCTGCGCGAGCTGTTCGGCGACGTCCTCGACGACCCGCGGTCGGTGGCCGAGCTGGTCATCGCACTCGGCCCCGGGCCGGCGCGCGAGGAGTCCGCGGGATCCTGACCCGGGCACACCCTGCCGTCGCTACGCTGCTCGCCTCGGACCCGGGGAGGTGTCATGACCAACGACGCGACCATGCCGCGCGCCACGCGCCGTCTCGGCGGCCTGGAGCTCGTCCAGACCGTGCTCGACACGGACAGCTGGGTCGGCTGGGACACCCCGCCGCCCGCCGTGGCCCCCGATGGGTCGCCGTATGCCGCGGAGCTCGCCGCCGCTGCCGAGCGCTCCGGCGCGGATGAGGCCATCGTCACGGGCGAGGGGCGGATCCGGGGCCGCCGGGTCGCCGTCATCGCCGGCGAGTTCGCGTTCCTCGCGGGCTCGATCGGGTCGACCGCGGCGGAGCGGATCGTGCTGGCCTTCGAGCGGGCGAGGCTGCAGGGGCTGCCGCTCTTCGCCGCCCCGGCGAGCGGCGGCACCCGCATGCAGGAGGGCACACCGGCCTTCGTGGGCATGGTCAAGATCAGCGCCGCTTGCGCCGAGTTCAAGGAGGCCGGGCTCCCCTACCTCGTCTACCTGAGGCACCCCACGACCGGAGGCGTCTTCGCGTCCTGGGGATCGCTCGGGCACGTCACGGTGGCCGAGCCGGGGGCGACCGTGGGGTTCCTCGGCGCGCGCGTCTACGAGGCGCTCTACGGGCACGCGTTCCCCGACGGGGTGCAGACGGCCGAGAACCTCTTCGAGCACGGCCTCATCGACGCGATCCTGCCGGCCGAGGCCCTCGCCGACGTGGCCGACCGCGCGCTCACGGTGCTCAGTGGCCCGCGCGAGGACCTGCCCGACGTCCCGGAGCTGCCCAGGGAGCAGCTCGCCGACGTCCCCGCCTGGGAGTCGATCACCCGCTCCCGCCGGCCCGACCGCCCCGGGGTGCGCGCCCTGTTGCGGCTCGGCGCGACCGACGTGCTCCCGCTGCACGGCACCGGTCAGGGCGAGTACGACCCGGGGATGCTCATGGCCCTGGCGAGGTTCGGCGGCGCTCCGTGCGTCGTGCTCGGCCAGGACCGCGACCGGCAGACGGTCGACGAACCGTTGTCCCCCAAGGGACTTCGCGTCGCCCGCCGCGGCATGAAGCTCGCCCACGAGCTCAAGCTGCCGCTCGTCTCGGTGATCGACACCGCCGGTGCGGCCCTGTCCCGCGAGGCCGAGGAGGGCGGCCTCGCGGGCGAGATCGCCCGGTGCCTCGCCGAGCTCGTCATGCTCGACGCACCGACCGTCTGCGTCCTGCTCGGCCAGGGCACCGGCGGAGGGGCGCTCGCGGTGATGCCGGCCGACCGGGTCATCAGTGCCCAGCACTCGTGGCTGTCACCCCTGCCACCCGAAGGCGCCTCGGCCATCCTGCACCGGGACACCACGCACGCCCCCGAGCTGGCGGCCTCGCAGCGGGTGAGGGCGCTCGACCTGCTCGACGCCGGGATCGTCGACCGGATCGTGGCCGAGCACCCGGACGCCGCAGACGAGCCCGAGGACTTCTGTCGCCGGATGTCGCAGGTGATCCAGCACGAGCTCGCCGTGCTGGCCCGCCAGGACCCGGCCCAGCGGCTCGCGGACCGGCTCGCGCGCTACCGCCGCCTCGGCTGACCGCCGCCTCGGGCTGACGGCCGCCTCGGCTGACCGTCGCCTCCGCCCACGGCAGACTTCTGCCAACGGGTGGTCGGCCATTGGGCAGGTCCTGCCAACGTCACGCGCGCACCCGGCTCCCTAGGCTCGCCGCACGACGACAGTGTTGGGAGGTGGCATGCGGGTCCTGATCGCCCTCGGTGGCAACGCCATGACCGGACCCGACGRCAGCGCCACCCCCGAGGCCCAGCGGCATGCCATCGGCGAGGCGATGCGACACGTCGCCACCGTTGTCGCGGCTGGCCACGAGGTGGTCCTCACCCACGGCAACGGCCCCCAGGTCGGCAACCTGCTCGTCAAGAACGAGCTCGCCGCCCAGGTCGTCCCGCCGGTCCCGCTGGACTGGTGTGGCGCCCAGACCCAGGGGACCATCGGCTTCACCATCCTCGACACGCTCGAGGCCGCCCTCGCCGCCCGGAGCCTCGAGCGACCCGTGGCCGCAATCGTCACCCGCACGCTCGTCGACCCGGCCGACCCCGGGTTCGCCACCCCCACCAAGCCCATCGGCCGGTTCCTCCCGCACGAGCAGGCGCTACCCCTCATCGAGCACGGCGAGACCTGGGAGGACCGCGGCGAGAAGGGCTGGCGCCGCGTGGTCGCCTCCCCCGAGCCCGTCGAGGTGCTCGAGACGCACACGCTGCTGACCCTCGTGGCCGCCGGTTACGTCGTGGTCGCCGCAGGCGGCGGGGGCATCCCCGTCGTCCGCGAGGCCGATGGCACGGTGCACGGCGTCGAGGCCGTCATCGACAAGGACCTCACGGCCGCGGTGCTCGCTCGCTCGGTCGGCGCCGACGCCCTCGTCATCGCCACCGACGTCGAGAACGCCGTCATCGGCTTCGGCACCGACCAGGCGCGAGCCCTCGGCCGGGTCTCCCTCGCCGAGATGGAGGCGTATGCCGCGGACGGCCAGTTCGCGTCCGGCTCGATGGGGCCGAAGGTCGAGGCAGCCCTGCGGTTCGTCCGCGGCGGCGGCAGCATGTCGATCATCACCGCCCTCGACCGCATCGCCGACGCGCTCACCGGCGAGGTGGGCACCGTGATGACCACCCGGCATACCGAATCGTCAACAAACACAACGTCATCGGAAAGGTGAACGAGCATGCCTGAACCCATCGAGGTCCGCAAGGTGCCGATCCACGGCGTCTCCGACGCGAGCGAGCTGGCCAAGCTCATCGACGACGGGGTGATGGATGCGAGCCGCGTCATCGCCATCATCGGCAAGACCGAGGGCAACGGTGGCGTCAACGACTACACCCGCATCATCGCCGACCGGGCCTTCCGTGAGGTTCTGGTCGCCAAGGGGGCTCCGGCCGATCAGGTCAGGCAGGTCCCGATCGTCTGGTCCGGCGGCACGGACGGTGTCATCAGCCCGCACGCCACCATCTTCGCGACCGTGCCTGCCGACCGGGCGGAGCAGTCCGACGACCTGCGGCTCACGGTCGGCTTCGCCATGAGCGAGCCGATCCTGCCCGAGGAGATCGGCTACACCGGCATGGTCGAGAAGGTCGCCGCCGCGGTCAAGGTCGCGATGGAGCGGGCCGGTATCACGGACGCCGCCGACGTCCACTACGTGCAGACCAAGACGCCCCTGCTGACGATCCACACCATCCGCGACGCCAAGTCCCGCGGCATGAAGGTCTGGACCGAGCACACCCACGAGTCCATGGACCTGTCCAACGGCACCACCGGGCTCGGCATCGCCGTCGCCCTGGGCGAGATCGAGATGCCCAGCAACGAGGACGTCATGCACAACCGCGACCTCTACTCGTCGGTCGCGTCCTGCTCGTCCGGCGTCGAGCTCGACCAGGCGCAGGTCGTCGTCGTCGGCAACACCCGCGGCATCGGTGGCCGCTACCGCATCGGCCACTCCGTCATGCGGGACGCGCTCGACGCGGACGGCATCTGGGCCGCCATCAAGGACGCCGGGCTCGACCTGCCCGACCGACCCCACAGCAGCGACCTGGCCGGCCGGCTGGTCAACGTGTTCCTCAAGTGCGAGGTCAGCCAGGACGGGCAGGTGCGCGGACGCCGCAACGCCATGCTCGACGACTCGGACGTGCACTGGCACCGCCAGATCAAGTCGTGCGTCGGCGGTGTGACGGCCGCGGTCACTGGTGACCCGGCGGTGTTCGTGTCCGTGTCGGCCGCCCACCAGGGCCCTGATGGTGGAGGCCCTGTCGCGGCGATCGTCGACCTCGGCTCGGGCGACCCCACCGGATACGCGGCTCCCGGAGCCCCCTGACCCTGCACACTGGGGCGCGTGACCGCGCCTCCCACCCGACGCCTCGACGGCCTGGACGCAGCCCGCGGCCTGGCCGTCGTGTCGATGCTCGTGGCACACCTGTGCCCGGTCGGTGGTCCGTTCACGCTGAGTGAGTACCTCACGGCGCCGCTGTTCGCGGTCGTCGTCGGCGTCTCGATGGGACTCGTCCTGCGCGAGCGCCGGCCGCGGCCTGCGAGCTTCCTCCGTGACCAGACGCAGCGCGGACTCGTGCTCGTCGTCCTGGGCCTGGTGCTCCAGCCGATGTACCGCCAGATCGACGTGGTCCTGCCCTACCTCGGCGTGCTCGTGATGGTCCTCGCGCCGCTCGCCCTGCTGCTCCACCGGCTGCCGAGCGTGGCCGTCGCCCCGGTCACGCTCGGCCTGGCCGCGGTGGTCGCGGCGGCAGGGCCCGCGGCGACGACGTGGGGGCGGGACGTCCTGGTCGAGCACCTCGAGACGTGGCCGCACTGGTGGCTGGACGTGCTGCGGTGGCTCGTCGCGGGCGGGTCCTACCGGGTCGTCTCGTTCCTGCCCATGGCGCTGGCAGGGCTCGCGCTTGCCGGGGTCCTTCGCCGGGCGACCCGGCCGGCCGTCGGGCTCCCCGTCGTGGCTGTCCTCGCGGTGGCGAGCGCGGCGTCATACCTCCTCGGCCGACGCACGGCCACGGGCTCCGCGCCCTACTCCGGGACGACGGCCGAGGTCGTCGGCGCCACCCTCCTGGCCGCAGCGGCCGTCATCGCCGCCTTCCTCGTCCTCGAGGTGGCCAGGCGGCTCCGGGTGGGCCAGGCCCTTGCGCCGCTGCTGTCCACGGGTCGGCTGGCCCTCACCGCCTACGCGCTGCAGGTCCTCGTCCTCGTGGGCCTGGGAGTCGCGCGGGGGCACGCCCGCGACGACTCGTGGCTCGTCCTCGGGGTGACGACGGTCGCCGTGGTCGGAGGGTGCTGGCTGCTGGAGCGGTGGCTGGGCACCGGTCCGCTCGAGTGGCTCCTGCGCCGGCTCCGCCCGGCCGACGACCGGGCTGCGCCCGAGGGGGCGCCGGTCGTCAGTGGGCGAAGTGCCGTGTCCCGGTGAAGTAGAGCGCCACCCCGGCCGCCTGCGCGGCCGCGATCACCTCGTCGTCGCGCACCGACCCACCCGGGGCCACGACGGCACGGACCCCGGCGTCGATGAGCACCTGCAGCCCGTCGGCGAACGGGAAGAACGCGTCGGAGGCCGCGACGGCACCGCGAGCGCGTTCGGCACCCGCGCGGGAGACCGCGAGGTGGCACGAGTCCACTCGGTTGACCTGGCCCATGCCGATCCCGACCGAGGCAAGGTCGCGGGCCAGCAGGATCGCGTTGGACTTCACCGCCCGCACCGCACGCCACGCGAACTGCAGGTCGGCCAGGGTCGCCTCGTCGGCTGCCTCACCGGTCACCAGCCGCCAGCGCGAGGCGTCGTCGCCACCGGGCACGTCGCCCTCGACCACGGCGTCCACCCGGTCGACGGTCTGCACGAGGACTCCCCCGCTGACCGCGCGGAACTCCACCGGGTCGGCGTGGTCGGCCAGGTCGGCGGGCAGTCTCAGCAGGCGGCGGTTCTTCTTCTCGCGGAGCACCTCGAGCGCGTCGGCGTCGAAGTCCGGGGCCAGGATGACCTCGCTGAAGGTCTCGTTGGCGGCGAGCGCCATCGCCCGGGTCACCGGGCGGTTGGTGGCGATGATGCCGCCATAGGCGGAGACGGGGTCGCACGCGTGCGCCGCGGCATACGCGTCCTCGATGGTGCCGCCGACGGCGATGCCGCAGGGGTTGGCGTGCTTGATGATCGCCACCGTCGGCTGGTCACCGTGGTCGTGGGCCGCCCGCACGGCGGCGTCGGCGTCGACGTAGTTGTTGTAGGACATCTCCTTGCCGTGCAGCTGCTCGGCCTGGGCCAGGCCAGGGCGCCAGTGGGCGTAGAGGGCGGCCTGCTGGTGCGGGTTCTCGCCGTACCGCAGCACGGCCTTGCGCTCCCAGGTGGCACCGATGAAGTCGGGAAACCCCTCCTGGGCGGGCGAGAGCTCCTGGGCGCACCACGAGGCGACGGCCACGTCGTAGGCAGCGGTGTGCGCAAAAGCCTGGGCTGCCAGGCGCCTGCGCTGAGCGAGGGTGAACCCGCCGCCCGCGACGGCAGCGAGCACGTCGCCGTAGGACGACGGGTCGGTGACGATCGCGACGCTCGGGTGGTTCTTGGCGGCGGCCCGGACCATCGTCGGGCCGCCGATGTCGATCTGCTCGACGCACTCGTCAGCGGTGGCGCCCGACGCGACGGTCTCGCGGAACGGGTAGAGGTTGACGACGACCAGCTCGAAGGCGGCGACACCGAGGTCGGCCAGCTGCTGGACGTGGTCGGGCTTGCGGGTGTCGGCGAGGATGCCGGCGTGGACCTTGGGGTGCAGCGTCTTGACCCTGCCCTCGAGGCACTCCGGGAACCCGGTGAGGTCGGCCACCTCGACCACGGGGAAGCCCAGGCCCTCGATCAGCGCGGCGGAGCCACCCGTGGAGACGATCTCGACCCCGGCCTCGTGCAGCCCGCGGGCGAGGTCGGCCAGCCCGGTCTTGTCGTAGACGGACACGAGGGCGCGCCGGATCGTGCGCTGGTCCTCGCTGGGTCCGGGCTTGCTGACGGTGCTCACGGAATGCTGGCCTTCCCATCGGTGACGGTGATTCCTTCGCGGGCCGCGCGACCCACGTACTCGACGAGCAGGGGGTGCTCGACGGCCTTGATGCGTTCGTGCAGCGACTCCTCGGTGTCGTCTGCGAGGACCGGCACCGTGGCCTGGGCCAGGACCGGTCCGGTGTCGACGCCGGCGTCCACGACGTGCACCGTGCAGCCGGTCTCGGCAGCGCCCGCCTCGAGCGCGTCCCGCACCGCGTGGGCGCCGGGGAACTCCGGGAGCAGCGCCGGGTGGGTGTTGAGGACGGTCCAGCCGCCCAGGACCGCAGGGCCGAGGAGCTTCATGAACCCCGCCGACACGACGAAGGCCGGACGGTGGTCGGCGATGCGTGCCGCGAGCGCCTGGTCCCACTCCGCGCGGGTGGAGTGGTCCTCGACGCGGCACACGAAGGTCGGGATGCCCGCCGCTGCGGCCCGGTGGAGACCGGTGATGCCGGCCCGGTCCGCGCCGACGGCGACGATGCGGACCCCGTATGCCGGGTCGGCCGACGCGTCGACCAGCGCCTGGAGATTCGTGCCCGACCCCGACACGAGGACCACGATCCCGGTCGGCTCAGGCACAGTCACGGCCGAAACGATACCGAGCCCGCGCGGAGCGACCGCAGCCGCGTCCGCCAACCGGTCCAGCCACGGGTCTTTGATGGATGTGCGACGTCAGGGCGTGGCAAGGCCATCAAAGACCCCGGTCGTGCGGGGTGGGGCCACCAGGGTCCGGGTCAGCGGCGGAGCTTCCAGCGGTCCCAGGCCAGCACCAGCCCGGCGCCGAGGCCGAGCTCCACGAGCAGGGCCAGGGTCAGCCAGCCGGCGGGGGCACCGATCGAGGACATGCGCCTCATGCCCAGCGACGAGCCCGCCACGACGTCGAGCAGGCCGATGGCCGCCGCGGCGACCACGACGGCCGAGGCGGTGACGGTCAGCTTGGTGCGGGTGGTCGACAGGCGGGCCACCGCCTTGAGCGAGCGCCACCCCACGATCGCGCCGACCGCCACGGGTACCAGGGCGAGCAGCGGCAGGTAGCCGGGAAAGGCCCCCGGCTCGGGCAGCGCGCCGAACCCCGGGACCATCGGGAGCAGGGTCGTGCGGCTGCCGGTCCAGGTGGCCGAGGCCCCCTCGACCGGCGAGAAGCCGGTGCCGGCCATGAACGAGACCGCCCAGAGGGCGACGTTGGGCAGCACGAGCACCTGCGCCAGCGCGAGGACCACCCCACCCACGAGGCCGGGCTCGAGCTGGCCCTGCAGGTGGCTGACCCGGTCGAAGTGCAGCGCCACCAGGAGGACGCAGGTGGCCGTGCCGAGGAACAGGAGCGCGGCCGCGCCCTCGAGCCCGGGACGCAGGCCCCGGTGCACCGCGCCCGGGACCCAGTCGGGCCGGCGGACCCGAGGACCGAGGAGCTCGGGTCGGCGGCGAGCCAGCCTGCCCAGCGCCAGCAGGGCAGCCGAGATCGGGACGACGAGGACGGGGAGCAGCAGGCTCAAGAGGACAGGCCTCGGCCCGGCCGCGCCGGCGACCACCGCCCACAGCGCGGCGCACGCGGCATACCCGGCCGTCCAGGCACCGAGGACGTGCGCGAGGCGGCGGTGGACGAGGTCTGCGACGAGGCGGACCGTGCGGTCGTCGGCCGCGTCGCGGGCGGCACGGACGGCCGCCCACGTCGCCCCGGCCACGGCCAACGCGAGGAACAGCAGCGGGACGACCGTGATGTCCGCAGCCCCCACGTGCAGGTGGGCCCCGGTGCCCAGCAGCCACAGGCTCGCACCCACGCCCAGGGACGCCGTCCACGAGACCGAGCTCTCGGGCGAGGCCACCCACACGACGAGGGCGGGGAGGACGACGGCACACGCGGACGCGGCGGCCGCACCGGCACCGGCGAGCCCGGACCGGACCAGCGTCTCCCGGTCCGGTCCTCCGTCGTCGGTCGACGTTCCCCCGCGCAGCAGCTCCATCACACTCATGTCCGTCCCATCGTCGCCGACTGCCGCGCCAGGACCGACGAGCAACGCCGGGCAACCGCCGAAAATGTCCGAACGCGCCGCAACCAGTCCCCCTGCGAGTGCGTCTGCTGCGGTGTGATGGCCTTGAGGAGCGCGGGCACTGAGCCCGAGACGCGTGAGGGTGAGGTGACGGTGGCAGGCACGCGCGGGCAGTCCGCGGAGGCGGAGTTCGACGCCTTCTACCGTGACACCGCCCGCCGCGTAGTGCACCTCGTCTACGCCTTCACGGGCGACCTCACCGTCGCCCAGGACGCCACGCAGGACGCGTACGCCAAGGCCTGGCAGCAGTGGTCGACGGTCCGGACGCACGACGACCCTCTCGCGTGGGTGCGCACGGTGGCCCGGCGCACCGCCATCTCGGGATGGCGCAAGCGCACCACCCAGGCAAGGGCCCACGAGCGACACGGCGCACACGAGACGACCGGGCCGCCGAACGAGGACCGGGTGGCGGTGGTCGCAGCGCTGCGCACCCTGCCCGAGCCGGTCCGCGAGGCCGTGACCATGCACTACATCGGCGACCTGTCGATCGACCAGATCGCCCACGAGACCAACACCCCCGCAGGCACCGTCAAGGCCCGCCTGCACCGGGGCCGCGCACTGCTCGCGCAGGCCCTGCAGCACCAGGAGAGCGACCATGGCTGAGCACGAGGACTGGACCGCGGCGGACGACGCCCGGGTCCGCGCTGCCCTGGGCTCGCTGCGCGTCGACGTGGAGTCCGCGCCCCTGCCCGACGTCCGCTTCGTCAGGGCAAGGGGTATGGCGCGTCGTCGCCGCCGGTATGTCGCGGTAGGTGCCGCAGCGGCTGCGGCGCTCGTCGTGGCGGGCACGGTGGGCTACGCCCAGCTCGGTCGCACCGACGCCGGGCCCGTGCTGCCAGCCACCCGCACGAGCGCGACGCCGACGCCGACGCCGACGCCGAGCGTCACCGGACCCAGCTCACTGCTCCCCTTGGCGGCTGACTGGGAGTCCGCCCTGGCATTGCCCACCGGTTCGGTCACCGTCACGCCGGTCACCAAGGGCGGCGGCGTCGAGTGTGGACCGGACCTCGGGACGCCCGTACAGCAGGACGAGATGCGCCAGGCCAACTCGCCCGTCAGCGGCTCGGGTGCCTACTGGATGGTGTCCGGCAACCCTGCCGCTGGAGAGCACGTGGCACGAGCGGCCATCGAGTCCTGCGAGGCCGGACCGGGATTCGTCGTCACCAAGGCACCCACCACCGAGTACCCGATCTACTCGTACGCCACCCCGCAGGCTGGCTCTGGCTGGTTCGCGGTGGTCACCGGGCGCGCCGGGGTGGCCCTGCTGCAGCTGGTCGACCCAGCCTTCAACGACGTGAAGTCCGGCGGCTTCACGCAAGACCAGATGCTGGCACTGGCGCGAGCCACGCACGCCCACCTGGCTGCGGGGCCGCCGTCGGCCAACACCGGTTCGGCGACGTCGACCACCACCCAGCCCACCTACTCCGGCCCCAAGGCGCTGAACGAGGACATGACCGTCACCGGACCCGATTCCGTGCCGTCCTCGAAGCTGTTCGTCGCCGCCTCACAGTGGGCCTCCGAGGGGCTGACGAGTGGGGCGAAGACCTCCGACGGTCCAGGCGCGCTCGAGGGGTCGACGGCGGTCGCCAGCTGCGAGACCGACGACCAGCAGGCCGGCATCGGGGGCCGGGTCGGGGTGGTCTCCATCCGCACCGGCAGCGGCACGACGGGCTACCTCGGGCGGCAGCGCGTCCAGCTCGACGACGCCACGGACCCCGCCATCCAGGCGGACTACGTGGCCGCCCGGCTCGTCGATGCCGAGGCGCTCTACGGCAAGGGCTGCAAGGGGTCCAACTACACGGTGAAGTCGACCTCCGGACCGACGGATGGGACCTTCCGCCTCGACACCGTCTTCACCGACGGGTCGCCCAGCCTCTCCGAGTGGGTCGGCGTCACCGCCCAGCGCACCCCCGGCGCGATGAGCACCGTCGTCCTCACCAAGGTGGCCGCCCCCAAGCAGGGCTTCGCCGAGCTCGACCGCCTGCTCGCCCTCGCCCGCCAGAAGTAGCCCTCCCTGAGGCGAGTCTTTGATGGGTTGACCACGCCCTGGCGTGGTCAACCCATCAAAGACTCCCGCTCACCACGGCACACCGCGGACGCGCGACGGCCGCCACCCACCAGGGTGACGGCCGTCGCGAACCTCGTTGCGGCAGAGGCTACTTCTGCAGGCCCTGCATGATCTCGCGCATCAGGTCGGCCGCTGCGGACGGCGTCTTTCCGACCTTGACCCCGGCGGCCTCGAGGGCCTCCTGCTTGGCCGCCGCGGTGCCCGCGGAACCCGACACGATGGCGCCGGCGTGACCCATGGTCTTGCCCTCGGGCGCCGTGAAGCCCGCGACGTAGCCGACGACCGGCTTGGTCACGTGCTCCTTGATGTAGGCCGCAGCCCGCTCCTCGGCGTCGCCACCGATCTCGCCGATCATGACGATGGCGTCGGTCTCGGGGTCCTTCTCGAAGGCCTCGAGGCAGTCGATGTGGGTGGTGCCGATGATCGGGTCACCACCGATGCCGACGGCGGACGAGAAGCCGAACTCCCGCAGCTCGTACATCATCTGGTAGGTCAGCGTGCCCGACTTGGAGACCAGGCCGATCCGTCCGGCGCCCGCGATGTTGGCGGGGATGATGCCGGCGTTGGACTTCCCGGGGCTGATGAGGCCGGGGCAGTTCGGGCCCACGATGCGGGTCGCCTTGCCCTTGGAGTAGTTGTAGAACTCGGCGGTGTCCTTGACCGCGATCCCCTCGGTGATGACGACGGCCAGCGGGATCTCGGCGTCGATCGCCTCGACCACGGCGGACTTGGCGAACGCCGGCGGCACGAAGATGACCGACACGTTGGCGCCGGTGGCGGCGACCGCGTCAGCCACCGTGCCGAACACGGGGACGCTGGTGCCACCGTCGAAGTCGACCGTCGTGCCCGCCTTGCGCGGGTTGACGCCGCCGACGATCTGGGTGCCCGAGGCGAGCATGCGCTGGGTGTGCTTCATGCCCTCGGAGCCGGTCATGCCCTGGACGATGACCTTGGAGTTCTCGTCGAGAAAAATAGCCATTGGTATGCCGTTCCTTCGGTCAGTTCGTCGCGGCCGAAGCCAGCTCGGCGGCCTTGCGGGCCGCGCCGTCCATGGTCTCTTCGATGGTCACCAGCGGGTGGTTCGCCTCCGCGAGGATGCGACGACCCTCCTCGACGTTGTTGCCGTCCAGCCGCACCACGAGCGGCTTGGTGGCCTCGTCGCCGAGCGCGTTGAGGGCGCCCACGATGCCGTTGGCCACCGCGTCGCACGACGTGATGCCGCCGAAAACGTTCACGAAGACCGACTTCACCTGCTCGTCGCCGAGGATGATGTGCAGCCCGTTGGCCATCACCTCGGCCGACGCGCCACCACCGATGTCGAGGAAGTTGGCCGGCTTCGGCTGACCCGGGAACTCCTCGCCGGCGTAGGCCACGACGTCGAGCGTGGACATGACCAGCCCCGCGCCGTTGCCGATGATGCCGACGGAGCCGTCGAGCTTGACGTAGTTGAGGTCCTTCTCCTTGGCCGCTGCCTCGAGCGGGTCGGCCGCGCCCTTGTCCTCGAGCGCCTCGTGGTCCGGGTGGCGGAAGTCGGCGTTCGCGTCGAGGGTGACCTTGCCGTCGAGGGCGACGATGTCGCCGTCCTCGGTCTTGACCAGCGGGTTGACCTCGACGAGCGTCGCGTCCTCGTCGCGGTAGACGGTCCACAGCGACTGCAGGACCGGGACGATGGCGGCACCGGTCTCGTCGTCGAAGCCTGCCGCGCCGACGATCTCGCGCGCCTTGGCCTCGTCGATGCCGGTGTTGGGGTCGACCTCGATGCGGGCCAGCGCCTCGGGGCGCTCGACGGCCAGGGTCTCGATGTCCATGCCGCCCTCCTTGCTGCACATCGCGAGGTAGGTGCGGTTCGCCCGGTCGAGCAGGATCGAGAAGTAGTACTCCTCGGCGATCCGTGCGCCCTGGGCGATCATCACGGTGCCCACGGTGTGGCCCTTGATGTCCATGCCCAGGATGGCCTCGGCGTGCGCTTGCGCCTCGTCGGCGGTCTTGGCGACCTTGACGCCGCCGGCCTTGCCTCGACCACCGGTCTTGACCTGCGCCTTGACGACGGTCACGCCGCCGCTCTTGGCGCCGATCTCCTCGGCGGCCGCGCGGGCCTGCTCGGGGGTGGTGGCGGTGGCGCCGGCGAGCACGGGCACGCCGTGCTTCTCGAACATGTCTCGGGCCTGGTACTCGAACAGATCCACGTCTGACGTCCTCGTCTACGGATGGGTGTGGTTCGGGCCCGAGACTAGTCCTGTCGACGACGGCTGGCTCCCCCGGGTGGTGGCCGGTGGGAGCAAGATCACCACGCGCGTCCGTATGCCGGATGGCCGGCTCACGGAGTGGGCGTGCCGACCGGGTGGCCGGCTCACGGAGTGGGTGTGCGCCCCGCGAGGACGGTCACCAGGATGTCGGCGTCGCAGTTGCCGCCCGTCAGCACGGTGGCGACCCGCCGACCGGCGACCCGGTCCCGCTCGGACAGCAGACCCGCGAGCGCGATGGCGCCGGAGGGTTCGGGCAGCTGGTGGGTGGTGCGCAGCATGACCCGCATCGCCTCGGCAGTCTCGTCCTCGGAGACCGTGAGGACACGGGCGGCGCCGGCGACGATCTGCTCGACTGCCTCGGCCATCGGCGCCCGGCAGGCGACCCCGTCGACGAACGTGTCGGCCGTCGCGGTGTCGACGACCTCGCCGGCCTCGAAGGACAGGGCCGTGGCGGGCGCCCGGTCGCTGACGACGCCGACGACCTCGGTGGGCAGGCCGAGCAGGTCGCGGGTGGCGATGAGGGAGCAGATGCCCGAGCCCATGCCGACCGGCACGTACACCGTGTCGAGCGCTCCCGCGGCGTCGAACAGCTCCTTGGCGTAGGTCGCGACCCCCGCCACGAGGTCGGGGTGGAAGGGCGGCACCGGCTCCAGCCCGAGCTCCTCCCCCAGCCCCATCGCGTGCTCGCGCGACTCCTGGAAGTCCCGGCCGTGGACGATGAGCTCGGCGCCGAACCCCTCCATGGCCGCGTTCTTGTCGGGGCTGTTGCCCTCGGGAACGACGATGACGACGCGCAGCCCGGCCGCTCGCCCGGCATACGCCAAGCTCTGGCCGTGGTTGCCGCGGGTGGCGGAGACGAGCCCGCGCACGTGCGGGCGTTCGCGCACGAGGCGGTCGGCGTAGACCAGCCCACCGCGCACCTTGAACGCCCCCGTGGGGGTCTGGTTCTCGTGCTTGACCCACACCTGCGCACCGACCTCGCGGCCGAGCAGCGGCCACTCGAACTGCGGGGTTGCCGGGAAGTGGCGGCGGACGACGCCGGTCGCCGCGTCGAGCTCCTCACGGGTCAGCGTCATGCCACGCAGTCTGCCCCAGCCGTGCGCCCCCGACTGCTCAGCGGCACCGCGACCGGTTCCCACCCACCGCAGCGATGAGGTCCGTGACCACGCGGGGGTTGTCGCCGGTCCCGAAGCGGGTCGTCCCTCCCCGGGACTCGATCTCGTAGTGGAACGCGTCGGAGATGTCGTCGTCGACGGTCGGGGTGCGTCCAGGGCGGCTCCGCGCGGCGAGGTCGGCGAGCTCCTCGAGATCGGTCGCGCTGAGCCGGCAGCTGCCGGCGGGCCCCTTCCTCGTGCTGAGGGTCACGTCACCGGTGGCCGTGACGACCGCCCGGTCGTCGACCCCGGCGATCCCGCCCGTGCGGCGCACGGTGACGGGGAAGATCGCCGCTGTCCCGGCCTCGGTGCGGGGGTCGCTGCCGCGTGCCCACACCGCCGCGACGGCTGCTGCCGCCACGTGGGCGAGGACGACCAGCACGACCCCGGCGACCTTGGATCGGGGGTGCAGGAGTGAGGTATCGGTCACCTCTGGACCCCCGATCCGAAGAGTGCGAGTGAGGTTGTGGCGGTGAGGCGGGGCCGGAGGTTCCCCGGCTCACCGCCACGGTCTGGGTGTCCTCAGCTGGTGGCCAGGGACGTGTCGTCGACGACGAACGACGTCTGCAGCGTGGAGTCCTCGTTCATGAGGAACTTCACCGAGATCGTCTTGCCCTTGTAGGCCGTGACGTTGAACGACTTCTGCGTGTACGTCGCGTTGGTGCCGACGTTCGAGTAGGTCGCCAGAGTGGTCGTCGTCGCGCCGTCGACCACCTGGACCTTCATCGTGTCGTAGGCGGTGCTGCCGGACTCAGCGGTGTCGGTGCGGAGCCAGAACGACAGGGTCGCAGCCGTGACCGTGGACGGGATCGTCACGCTCTGCTGGACCGTCTCGGTCGAGGTCGACCCGTTGCCACCGAGCCACGCCTTCCAGGTGCCGGTACGCGCCGGACGGCTGGCGTTGTTGGTGATCGGGCCCGCAGTCCCCGTCCAGTTCACCGCGCCCGACTCGAAGCCCGGGTTCTGCAACAGGTTGCCGCCGGTGGGCGGGGGCGTGGTGCCGCAGGTGGCCGAGCCTGCCGGGACGGCGATGGCGGTGAAGGCCGCCTCGACCGACTTGCAGGTCTGGCTCGTCGCACCGTAGAGCTCGATGGCGGAGTTGATCGCCCCGTTGCGTGCGGCGGCGTAGTTGCTGTTGCTGGTGAGCTTGGTCGACAGCGTGCGGTACCAGACCTTCTCGATGTTGGCCCGGCCGGCGCCCGTCACGGCTGCGGCGGTGCCGCACACGGGGCTGTTGTAGCTGACGCCGTTGATGGTCTTGGCCCCGCTGCCCTCGGAGGCCAGGTAGAACCAGTGGTTGAGCGGGCCCGAGGAGTAGTGCGGGTTGAGCTGGCCGAGGGTCGAGGACCAGCAGTCCTTGGACAGGCCGTCCTTGCTCGGCTTGTCCATGTAGCGCAGCGGCGTCCCATTGCCGTTGATGTCGATCTCCTCGCCGATGAGGTAGTCGCCCGGGTCGCTGGCGTTGGCGGCGTAGAACTCGACGGCGGTGCCGAAGATGTCCGACGTCGCCTCGTTGAGGCCGCCCGCGTCGCCGCTGTAGACGAGCCCCGCGGTGTTCTCGGTGACACCGTGGGACATCTCGTGGCCGGCCACGTCGATCTCGGTCAGCGGGGCCGCGTTGCCCGCGCCGTCGCCGTAGGACATCTGGGTCCCGTCCCAGAAGGCGTTCTCCATCGCGTTGGCGAAGTGCACTCGGGACGGAGCGCCGCGACCGTCGTTCCAGATGCCGTTCCGGCCGAGGACGTTCTTGTAGTAGTTGAACGTCGTGGTGGCGCCGTAGTGGGCGTCCACGGCGGCGGAAGCGCGGTCCGAGACCGCCCCGTTGCCCCAGACGTCGTCGGAGTCGACGAACAGGACACCCGCAGGGCCGACGCCCGTGTTGGGGTCGCCCTGGTTCTGGGCGTCGCGGGTGTTGTTGCCGTGGGTGTCGGTCAGCTCGTAGCCGCCGCCGGTGTGCGCCTTGGTCTCGAGGGAGGCGTTGTAGAAGATGCCGCTGCCCGTGCCGGTCTGCACCTCGTCGTAGCTGATGAGGACCTCACCCGACTTGGCGTCCACGAGGGTGTGCATCCGCGACGGCACCTGGTCGGCCCGGACGCTCTTGACCAGCACGTCGTAGGCCAAGACGGGCTTCGCGCCACCGGCCCAGACCACCAGCTCGCCGGACGGGGACTCCGTCTGCCGCCCGGCCGACTTGCCCTCGGACAGGGCCTTGGACTTCGTCACCGTCGGGGTCGTCGATGCGACAGCGACCTTTCCGCTGGCGTTGTAGTGGACGTCCTTCTCCTGACCGGCCGCGGTCCTCGCGACGATGAGGTCGCCTCCCACGACGCGCAGGCCCTTGTACGTGCGGTCGTAGCGGACGTGCTGGGTGCCGTCACCGTCTGTGAGGGTATTGCGGACCACGAGCTTCTCGTCCTTGGACAGGCCCAGGGCCGCGTGGTCCCGGTCGGCGTCAGCCGAGGCCGCCGCCTGTGCGTGGCTGGGCGCGGCGACGGGTGCAGCTGTTGCGGCAGACAGTGGGGTTGCCACTGCGGCCGCGACGGCGACGCCCAGAGCGGCGCCGGTGGACAGTCGGAACACGACTTACCTCTTCTCGACAGGGTTGCCCACGGGTGGTGGCAACCTGGGATTGGCAGACGTCGAGCCCCCTCCAGTGCGGCACGGACAGCCACGGGTTTCGGCGCGTCCTGACCCAACCCTCGGCGGTTGCACCGGGTCAACCAAACTGGCCAAGACTTTGCCAAAACAGGGCAACCTGCGGGGCTGGAACGTTCCGACCCGTGGTTTCTTCAGCCATTTGCCAAGCGCTGGTCAACATTTCGCTGCGTAACCCGCCTCCGGTGCATCTCGTTGAAGGGGTACAGGGCGCAATGACGTAGGTCGCGCCACCCCGTCAGTGCACCGGAGGTGCACCTCCAGGAGGACTCAGTGCCGAGCTCCGTCGCACCCCGCCCCGGCCGATCCGTCGTGGTCGCCCTGACCACCCTCGCCCTCGGGGCCGTCGTCCTCGCCACCGCCGGCTCGGCCAGCGCCGCCAGACCGGGACCGGCCGCCGACGCGCTCGACACCGTCGACACCTTCACCGGCCTGACCTTCACGGTTCCCGCCGGGACGAACGACCTGGGGCAGCCGCAGACCTGCACCATCGACGCCGACCTGTACAAGCCGCACCGGGCCTCGCCGTCCGCGCGCGTGCCGGCGATCCTGACCACCAACGGTTTCGGCGGCAGCAAGGACGACCAGGCCGGACTGGGCCGTGCCTTCGCCCAGCGCGGCTACACCGTCCTGTCGTACACCGGTCTGGGCTTCCCCGACAGCGGCTGCAAGATCTCGCTCGACGACCCCGGTCGCGACGGCATCGCGGCCACCTCGCTGGTGACGTACCTCGGCGGTGGCGGCGCGACCGCATACGACTCGGCGCTGGTGGGCGGCGTGCCCCGCGGCGCCGGCGAGCTGACGGTGGACTTCACGGTCCTCGACGATGCGGCCACCCACGACCCGCGCCTCGGCATGATCGGAGGCTCCTACGGCGGCCAGATCCAGTTCGCTACTGCTGCAATGGATTCGCGCGTCGACACCCTCGTGCCGCTCATCACGTGGAACGACCTGCGCTACTCGCTGGCGCCGAACAACACGAGCCTCACGACCGGTGTCACGTATGCCGGGTCCAACCCCGGCACCGAGAAGATCGGTTGGGCCGGGCTCTTCTTCGGCGTCGGGATCGCCGACGGAGTCCAGGGTGCCGCGATCGACCCCGCACGCAACGTCGGCTGCCCGAACTTCGTCGTCGAGGCGTGCACGGCCAAGGCCACGCTGGACACCCTGGGCTATCCGACGTCGTCCACCCTGTCGCTGACCGACCGGGTCTCGGTGGCGCACTACCTCGACAAGGTGACGGTGCCGACCTTCCTCATCCAGGGCGAGAACGACACCCTCTTCAACCTGCAGGAGGCCGTGGCGACCTACCGCGGGCTCAAGCAGCGTGGCGTCCCCGTGACGATGGCCTGGCAGTCGTGGGGACACTCCGGCGGCGCGAACGGGGCCAGCGGCGCTGCCCCCGGCGAGCTCGACCTCAGCGGCGAGCACATCGAGGACACCTACCTCGGGCTGCGCATCAAGAACTGGTTCGACCACCACCTCAAGGGGTCGTCGGTGGGCACCGGCCCGGAGTTCGCCTACTTCCGCGACTGGGTGGGCTACTCGGGCAGCGCCGCCCCCGCGTACGCGAGCGCCTCGTCCTACCCCGTGGGCTCCGGCCGGACCTTCTACCTCTCGGCGGCGGACCAGCTGGTGACCTCACGCACGAGCGTCCAGCCGGGCAGCACGACCTGGACCAACCCGGGCGCCGGGGCGCCGGCCTCCTACTCCGAGGTCTCGGGGCTGGAGGGCCAGGTGGACCTGCCCGACGGTGTCACCACCCCCTACGACACCCCCGGGACCTTCGGCGCGTGGACGACCCCGGCGCAGACCAAGCCGCTCACCGTGGTCGGGTCGCCCACGCTCGACGTCCGGTTCGACTCCCCCGCCGTGGCGCTCACCCAGAAGGCCGGTCCGAGCGGTCAGCTGCAGGTGTTCGCCAAGCTGTACGACGTGGCTCCCGACGGCTCGAAGACGCTGGTGCACAAGCTCATCAGCCCCGTGCGGGTCGCTGACGTCACCCAGCCCGTCCACATCGAGCTCCCCGCGGTCGTCCACCGCGTGGCCGCCGGTCACCGCTTGCAGCTGGTGCTGGCCAGCACCGACGCCGCCTACAAGAACGCGTATGCGGTGCAGCCCGTGACGGTGCACACCTCACCCGCCGCGCCAGCGGTGCTCCGGGTCCCGGTGGTGATGTAGCAGACAGTCCACGACGCCTCCCGGCAGGACGAAGGGCCCTGTCCGGCCGACCGTCCCGGTTCGAGCATGGAAGTGCACACAACCGGGCCGTCCGGCCCACATAGGAGGACGCAGTCATGACAACGATCCAGCGCCACCCCCAGCTCGATGTGCTCGTCGAGCACGACGTGGTCACCCACTCCACGGCCCGCAGGGCGCTTGCGGTGCTGCGGGTCGCCTTCGGGCTCACGTTCCTGTGGGCCTTCTTCGACAAGCTGTTCGCCCTCGGCTTCCACACCGGCGTCAACGCTGACGGCGTGACCGACCGCTTCGGTCCGGCCGCGTGGATCCACGGTGGCAGCCCCACCACGGGGTTCCTGAAGTTCGGGGTCCCGGAGAACAACCCGTTCCATGGCTTCTTCAACGGCATGGCCGGCCAGGCTTGGGCTGACTGGATGTTCATGGCCGGCCTGCTGGGCATCGGTCTCGCACTCACGGTGGGCATCGGCATGCGGATGGCCGCAGCCGCCGGCGCCCTGCTCTACGCGCTGATGTGGACTGCCTCGCTGCCGCTGGAGAACAACCCGGTCATCGATGACCACATGATCGGCGCCGTCAGCGTCGTCGTCCTGGCACTCCTTCTCGCCGGCGACACCTGGGGCTTCGGCCAGCTGTGGGCGCGTACCGGGATCGTCCGACGCCACGCCTTCCTGCGGTAGCGCGGACGGGTGACCGAGGGGCCGGGCAGCACGCCTGGCCCCTCTCTTGCGCCTACTGGGGGGTGACGTTGCCCCGGACCCACTCGACGATCTCGGTCGTGGTGGCGCCGGGGGTGAAGACCTTGGCGACGCCGATCTTCTCGAGCTCGGGGATGTCGCCCTCGGGGATGATGCCGCCGCCGAAGACGACGATGTCCGTCGCGTCGCGGGCTCGGAGGAGCTCCATGACCTTCGCGAAGAGGGTCATGTGGGCACCCGAGAGCACCGAGAGGCCCACGGCGTCGGCATCCTCCTGGATCGCCGCCTCGACGATCTGCTCGGGCGTCTGGTGCAGGCCGGTGTAGACGACCTCCATGCCCGCGTCACGCAGTGCGCGGGCGACAACCTTGGCGCCACGGTCGTGTCCGTCGAGCCCGGGCTTGGCCACGACGACGCGCAGGGGAGAGTCAGTCATGGCCGCAGACTAGCCAGTCCGGAGCGGTGCCCGGCACCACGGGTGACTGCGCCCACACGCGGCAACACGCCGAATCGTGACGTACGACACTCGATTGTGGTCGTTTCAACGACTAGGTTCGCGGTGTCATGACGTTGAGCGTCCCGCGCCCTCGCCGACCCGTCGCACCGCAGCGGCCAGTGTCGGGGGAGCCCGCGCGTGCAGGGGACCTGGTCGCCCGTACCGTCGGTGGGGCCGCCGCCTCGGTCGCCACCCGGGTGTCCCGGGCAGGTGGGGCCGCCGGCGACATCGTCGGGGGTGCGATCAAGGCGCTCGCCACGCCGACCGGTGTGGTCGGGGCAGCCGTCGAGGCGGCCTGGCTCACGACGCACCTCGCGCTCTACCCCTGGGGTGTCCTGGGCCGCCACGGACGCGACAGCGCCCTCGGGTTCCGGGTCGAGCACCTGCCCCCGATCCAGCGCGGGCTGGTCATCTCCGACGTCGAGGCCGCGGGGACGCCGATCCTGCTGGTGCACGGGATGGTCGACAACCGCTCCATCTTCACGCTGCTGCGCCTGGGGCTGCGCCGGCGTGGCTTCGGCCGCGTGACGAGCATGAACTACTCCCCGTTCACCGCCGACGTGCGCGTCGCGGCGGCTCAGCTCGCCGAGGAGGTCGAGGCGCTCGTGGCCGAGACCGGCTACGAGCGGATCCACGTGGTCGGTCACTCCATGGGCGGCCTCATCGCGCGCTACTACGTGACGCGGCTCGGGGGCGACGAGCGGGTCCACACCCTCGTCACGCTCGGCACGCCCCACCAGGGCACCTACACGGCATACGGCTGGCACAGCCAGCTGACCCGGCAGCTGCGCCCGGGCAGCGGGCTCATGCGCGAGCTGGAGCAGCCGGTCCCAGGCTGCCGGACGCGATTCGTCGTCTACTGGTCCGACCTCGACCAGATGATCTTCCCCCAGCGCAACGCTGCGCTCGAGCACCCCGATCTCTCGGTCCGCAACATCGACCTGCACGGTGTAGGACACATGTCCCTGCCCATCATCGGCAGCGTCGTCCACGGCATCTCGTCCACGCTCGCCCTGCTGGACTCCGAGGGTCACACCGTCACTCCCGGAGTGACCGAACTGCGTAGAAAGGGCTCCTGACCAGCGTGGTTTTGTATAACGAACAGATCACGCTACCCTCGTGGCTTCCGTGTCCCCCCGCACGTGAGGCATCTACTCAGTGAGCTCACCTTCCTACGAGGGCCGTCACCGCGCCCCCGGCCGTCACCGCGCGCCCAWGCGGGGACCCCGCTTCCCCGTGGCGCTGCGCAGTGGCTTCGTGCTGCCCAGCGCAGCCGCGGCCGCGCTCGTGGTGACCGCGACCGGCGCGACGGTCGCCGAGTCGGCACCTGCCGCCTTCGACCTCACGGCGGCGAGCAAGGCCTCGGAGGCCCGGCAACGCAGCTCCGCGCAGGCCGAGCGGGCGCTCGTCGAGACCGAGCAGCAGCGTGCCGTGCAGGCAGCGGGCCGGGCCCGCGCCGCCGAGGCCCAGCGCGTGGCCAGGAGCGCCGAGCGCGCCGCCGTCGCCAAGAAGACGGCCGCAGCCGCCGCCCTCCGCAAGGCCGAGGCCCAGCGCAAGGCCCGCGAGAAGTGGGTCCAGCCGATCAAGGGCGCCGCCTTCACCTCCGGCTACGGCTGGCGCTGGGGGCGGATGCACGAGGGCAACGACTTCGGCACTCCCGTCGGCACCCCCCTCGCCTCGATGTCGACCGGCACCGTGGTCTTCGCCGGCTACGAGGGCGGCTACGGCAACAAGCTCGAGATCGAGTACTGGGACGGCACCGTCTCCGTGTACGGCCACATGAGCTCGATCTCGGTGAGCGTCGGCGACAAGGTCGCACCCAGCGAGATCGTCGGCCTCTCCGGCAACACGGGCCACTCGACCGGCCCCCACCTGCACCTCGAGATCCACCCCGACGGCGGGTCGGCCATCGACCCCGCCCCCTGGCTGCACGCGCACGGCCTGCAGTAGCCAGACCTGGTCCTGTGAACGACTGAGCCCCCGCGGATTCCGCGGGGGCTCAGTCGCGTCCAGGCCCCCGCTCGGGGCCAAGCGCTCCAGGACCGGCGTCCGGACCGCTTCGGAGCCGCGTCAGAGCTTCTCGAGGGGGGCGTAGCGCAGCAGGAACCGCTTGACGCCGGTGTCACCGCCGAAGTCGACGTGGGCCTGGGTCTTGTCGCCCTCGCCCTCGGTCTTGACGACCGTGCCGAGGCCGTAGGAGTCGTGCGTGACCTTGTCGCCGGGGTGCAGCGCGATCAGCGGGCGGTTGCCGGGGGAACGGACGCCCGGACGCGCCGCCAGCGTCGCGACGGCGGGCAGTCCGGGGCGCCGCGAGGTCGTCGCGGCCTCGGCCCGCTGCCAGCCGACCAGCTGCGGCGGGATCTCGTCGAGGAACCGGCTGGCCGGGTTGTACTGCGGCGCGCCCCAGGCCGAGCGGACAGCGGCCCGCGAGAGGTGCAATCGTTCGCGGGCCCGGGTGATGCCCACGTAGGCCAGCCGCCGCTCCTCCTCGAGCTCCTTGGGGTCGCCCAGCGCCCGCAGGTGCGGGAAGGTGCCGTCCTCCATGCCGGTGAGGAACACGACCGGGAACTCCAGCCCCTTGGCGGTGTGCAGCGTCATGAGCGTGACGACGCCCTGGTCCTCGGCCTCCTCGGAGTCGGGGATCTCGTCGGCGTCGGCCACGAGCGACACCTGCTCGAGGAAGTCCTCGAGCGAGGCCACCTCGCCGGTCGTCGCCCGGGTCTCGTCGAACTCCTGGGCCACCGCCACGAGCTCGGCGAGGTTCTCGATGCGGGTCTCGTCCTGCGGGTCGTGCGAGGCGCGCAGCTCGGCGAGGTAGCCGGACTTGTCGATGACCGCCTCGAGCAGGGCGCCGACCCCCTGCTCGTCGTCCGCGTGCACCCGGCCCAGCTCCTCGAGCAGGCCGGTGAAGCCCTTGATCGCCGCCACCGACCGCGTCGCGATGCCCGGGGCGTCCTCGGGTCGGCCCAGGGCGGCGATGAACGGGATGCGCTCGCGCTCGGCCAGTGCCGCCACACAGGCCTCGGCCCGGTCGCCGATGCCGCGCTTGGGCACGTTGAGGATGCGTCGCAGGTTGACCGTGTCGGTGGGGTTGGAGATGACTCGTAGATAGGCCAGGGCGTCCTTGACCTCGCGTCGCTCGTAGAACCGCGTGCCGCCGACGACCTTGTAGGGCAGGCCGACGCGGACGAAGACCTCCTCGAGCGCCCGGGACTGGGCATTGGTGCGGTAGAAGACCGCGACGTCCTTGGGCTTCACGCCGTCGGAGTCGCCGAGCTCGTCGATGGTCTTGGCGACGAAGGACGCCTCGTCGTGCTCGTTGTCGCCCACGTAGCCGACGATCAGGGGGCCGTCACCGCTGGCGGTCCAGAGGTTCTTCTTGCGACGCTCGGGGTTCTTGGCGATGACCGAGTTGGCCGCCTGGAGGATCGTCTGGGTCGAGCGGTAGTTCTGCTCGAGCAAGATCGTGCGCGCGTTGGGGTAGTCCTCCTCGAACTCCACGATGTTGCGGATCGTGGCGCCGCGGAACGCATAGATCGACTGGTCGGCGTCACCGACCACCACGAGCTCGGCCGGCGGCACCTGGGGGCCGTCGCCGACCGGCATACCCGCCGTGCCGGTGGCACCACCCACGAGCTCGCGCACGAGCTGGTACTGGGCGTGGTTGGTGTCCTGGTACTCGTCGACGAGGACGTGCCTGAACCGGCGACGGTAGTGCTCGGCCACGTCGGGGAAGGCCTGCAGGATGTTGACCGTCGTCATGATGAGGTCGTCGAAGTCCAGGGCGTTCGCCTGCCGCAGCCGTCGCTGGTAGCCCGTGTAGGCCTCGGCCAGCATCCGCTCCTGGTGGGTGCCCTCGACGACCTGTGACGCGTAGGTCTCCTCGTCGACGAGCTCGTTCTTGAGGTTGCTGACCTGGTGGCTGAACGAGCGGGGCGGGTAGCGCTTGGGGTCGAGGTCGAGGTCGCGCATGACCATCGCCATCAGCCGCTGCGAGTCGGCGGCGTCGTAGATCGAGAACGTCGACTTGAGCCCGACCTTGGCCGCCTCGCGTCGCAGGATGCGCACGCACGCGGAGTGGAAGGTCATGACCCACATCGCCTTGGCGCGCGGGCCGACCAGCGCGGCCACCCGCTCGCGCATCTCGGCGGCCGCCTTGTTGGTGAACGTGATCGCGAGGACCTGCCCCGGCTGGACGCCTCGCGCCGCGAGCAGGTAGGCGATGCGGTTGGTGAGCACCCGGGTCTTGCCGGACCCGGCTCCGGCGACGATGAGCAGCGGGCTGCCCTCGTGGAGCACCGCCTCACGCTGCTGCGGGTTGAGGCCCTCGAGCAGGGTCTCGGGGTCGGTGTGCCGGCTGCCCGCCTCGTCGGGGCCGTGCCCCTCGGCGGCTGCCTGGGCCCACGTCGGGACCCCCCGCTCGTCGACCGCCGTCGCCCGCGCCGCCGCAGCGCTCGGTCGGGTGCCGGGAGGAGGCGGATCGTGGGGGCCGTGCTCGTGGAAGGGCAGGTCATCGAAGAGCGTGCTCATGTTGGGCCCCAGCCTACGTGGCGCGAACGACAGGCAGGGCCTCGCGTCACCCGCGTAGCGTGGTCCCGTGAGCGCCGTCGACCCGCACCCGGTCACGGGCGACCTGTTCGAGTCGCCGGTGCTGCCGGGGAGCGGCTGGCCAGGCGACCCGGCGACCGCCTCGACGCCCGTCGCGCGCAACCGCGCCCAGACCGACGCGCTCGCCTGCACCTCCGGTGACGTGGCCGAGCTGGACGCCCGCATCTCGGTGTGCCGCGCCTGCCCGCGCCTGGTGCAGTGGCGCGAAGAGGTCGCCACACAGGGGCGGCGGGCCTCGTTCGCCGACGAGCCGTACTGGGGTCGACCCGGACCCGGCTTCGGCGACCCGACCGCCGAGCGCCTGATCGTCGGGCTGGCACCCGCCGCCAACGGCACCAACCGCACCGGCCGCATGTTCACGGGCGACCGGTCCGGTGACTGGTTGTATGCCGCGCTGCACCGCGCCGGGTTCGCGAGCCAGCCGCAGTCGTGGGCGAGCGGCGACGGGCTGGCGCTGCACGGCATACGGATCGTCGCGGCGGTGCGCTGCGCCCCGCCGGCCAACAAGCCGACCACCGTCGAGCGCGCGACCTGCGCGCCCTGGCTGGACCGTGACCTCGAGCTGGCCGAGCCGCGGCTGCGGTCGGTGCTGGCCCTCGGGGCGATCGCGTGGGACGCGACGCTGGCGGCGGCGCGCCGGGTCGGCTGGACCGTGCCCCGTCCGAAGCCCGTGTTCGGTCACGCCGTCGAGACGGTCCTGACCACGGCTGACGGGCGCGAGGTGCGGCTGGTCGGCAGCTACCACGTCAGCCAGCAGAACACCTTCACCGGCAAGCTCACCGAGCCGATGCTCGACGCCGCGATCGCCCGGCTGGGCTAGGGCGGCCGGCGCCGGGGCAGCGTGCTAGAGCCGCTCGGTCAGCACCACGGTGACCTCCTCACCGGCCTCCTTGCCGATGGCCCTGCGGGTGGTCGCCTTGACGGGCAGCTTGTGGTTGCCGTCGCCGAGCGCCATGAACGAGCTCTCGAACGGCTCGCCGTCGACGGTGCCGCGCACCTTGACCAGGCCTCGGGTCCCGAAGTACTCGGCCGACCGCGGCCACACGACATACGTCCAGCCACCCTTCTCGGGGCTCTTGACCAGCTCTGCGGTGAACTCCTCGTTCATCGTCGTCTCCCTTCGTCCACCGATTCTGACTCGCCCACCGGCCCGAAGTCATCGGTCGACAACGGCTCCGGCGCCCCGCATACAGTGAGGCGCATGACCACCGCGCGCGCACTCACGGTCCCCCGCCACGGCGACTCCTCGGTCCTGGAGGTCCAGGAGGTCCAGGTCGGCCCGCCCGGCGACGGCGAGGCACAGGTCGAGGTGGCGGCGGTCGGCGTCAACTTCATCGACGTCTACCAGCGGCAGGGCGTCTACCAGGTCCAGACGCCGTTCGTCTCCTGCTCCGAGGGGGCGGGCACCGTCGTTGCCCTCGGCCCCGGGGTGACGGACCTCGCCGTCGGCGACCGGGTCGCGTGGGGGCAGGGCCTGGGGGCGGCCGGGTCCGTCGTCAACCGGCCCGCCGAGTCGCTCGTGCCGGTGCCGGACGGGCTCGACCTCGAGGTCGCCGCCGCCGCGATGCTCCAGGGCATGACCGCGCACTACCTGGTCAACTCCACGTATGCCGTGGGGCCCGGGACGGTGGCGCTCGTCCACGCCGCTGCCGGTGGGGTCGGCCAGCTGCTCGTGCAGATGGTCACCGCCAAGGGGGGAACCGTCATCGCGACGGCCGGCTCCGACGCCAAGCTGGAGATCGCGCGGGGGCTGGGTGCCTCGGCCGCGATCAACTACCGGGCTGCCGACGACCTGGCCGCCGAGGTGCGAAAGGCCAACGGGGGCAACGGGGTCCACGTCGTCTACGACGGTGTCGGAAAGTCGACGTTCGACGCCTCGCTCGCCTCGCTGCGCCCCCGCGGCACCATGGTGCTGTTCGGCGGTGCCAGCGGTCAGGTGCCGCCGTTCGACATCCAGCGCCTCAACAGCGGCGGGTCGCTCTTCCTCACCCGGCCGACCCTCGGGAACTACACGGCGACGCGGGAGGAGCTGCTCGAGCGCGGCACCTCGGTCCTCGGCGACATCGCGGCGGGCCGGCTGGCGCTCGAGATCGGCGGGAGCTACCCGCTCGAGGACGCGGCCACGGCATACGACGACCTCGAGGCCCGCCGCACCACGGGCAAGCTGATCCTCACCCTCTGACCCCCATGCGGCCCTGGGTCCTGCACGTCGACCTCGACCAGTTCATCGCTGCCGTCGAGATCCTGCGCCGTCCCGAGCTGGCGGGGCTGCCCGTCATCGTCGGGGGGCGCGGCGACCCGACCGAGCGGGCCGTCGTGTCGACCGCGTCGTACGAGGCGCGCGAGTTCGGGGTGCGGTCCGGCATGCCCCTCAAGCTCGCGGTGCGCAAGTGCCCCGAGGCCGTGGTGCTCGCCGTGGACGCCCCCACCTACGAGGCCGCCTCCGCCCAGGTCATGGAGGTGCTGCGTGGCATGCCGGGTGCCGTCGTCGAGGTGCTCGGCTGGGACGAGGCGTTCGTCGGGGTGACGACCGACGACCCGGTCGGGTACGCCCACTCGATCCGCGCGGCCGTCCTCGCGGCCACGGACCTGCACTGCTCGGTCGGCGTCGGCGACACCAAGGTGCGGGCGAAGATCGCGACCGACTTCGGCAAGCCCCGGGGCGTGTTCGAGCTGACCCGGGACAACTGGTTCGAGGTCATGGGCGAGCGGCCGACGATCGCCCTGTGGGGCGTCGGGCCCAAGATCTCCCAGCGCCTCGCGGCCCACGGTTACGAGACGGTGCAGGACCTCGCCGACGCCGACGAGGCCACGCTCGTCGCGGAGTTCGGGCCGACGATGGGCCCCCACTACGGAAGGCTCGGGCGGGGCGTCAGCTCCGCCACGGTGGACGACACTCCCTGGGTCGCGCGCGCCCACGGCCGCGAGACGACATACCAGACGAACCTCCTCGACCCGCAGGAGATCTCCGGCGCCATCCACTCCCTGGCCGCGCAGGTCGTGGAGGACATCCGGCGCGAGGGCCGCGCCTGCCAGCGGGTGTTCCTCAAGGTGCGGTTCGCGCCGTTCTTCACCACGAACCGCGTCCGCAAGCTCGGTGAGCCGACCTTCGACGCCGAGGTCATCGCCGACACCGCACTGGTGCTGCTGCGCGGGCTCGAGGACGACCGACCGATCCGGCTGCTGGGGGTGCGCGCCGAGATGGTGCCGCCCGACGGCGGCTACGACGACCCGCGCAGCACCGGGCGCGGCGGGCCCAGCGCCCGGGCGGCCGGCACCGGCGGCGCGTCCGAGTAGCCGCGCGGTACGTAGCCGCCGCCGAGGAGCCGCGGCCGAGGTGGCGCGGGGCGCGAATTCGTGGCACTTCTGCCACGAGTCAACCCGGCCGCGGCGACCGGAGGCTCATTCGTGCCACTTCCGCCACGATTCACCGCAGGGTATGGCGAGGGCTCGCCTTGGCGGCCACCGGCCTGACCACGGCGCTCACCGAGCGGCGCGTCAGAGCAGCCGGCGGCCCATCGCCCAGGCGGTGATCTCGTGGCGCGAGGACAGCTGCAGCTTGCGCAGCACCGACGACACGTGCGTCTCGACGGTCTTGACCGAGATGAACAGCTCCTTCGCGACCTCCTTGTACTGGTAGCCGCGGGCGATCAGGCGCATGACCTCGCGCTCGCGCGCCGAGAGGCGGTCCAGTTCCTCGTCGACCTCCGCGATCTCACCGGCCGCGGCCCCGAAGGCGTCCAGCACGAAGCCGGCGAGCCGCGGCGAGAACACGGCATCGCCGTCGGCGACCCGCTGCACGGCGCGGGCGAGGTCGGTCGCGCTGATCGTCTTCGTGACGTAGCCCCTTGCACCTGCCCGGATGACCGCGATGACGTCCTCGGCGGCGTCGCTCACCGACAGCGCGAGGAACCGGACGGGTTGGCCGTCCTCGGTCTCGAGGCCCCGGCAGCCGTGCAGCACGTCGACCCCGCCGTTGCCGTTGCCCCCGGGCAGGTGGACGTCGAGGAGGACCACCGGCGGGCGGGTCTGCCGGATGACGGCGATGGCCGTGTCGACGTCGGGCGCCTCACCGACGATCGACACGGCGGATCCCAGCTCGGCCTTGACGCCGGACCGGAACATCCGGTGGTCATCGACGAGGACGACGGCGACGGGCTTGGTGTCAGGCGTGTTCACGGGAGTCCTCCGGGGACGGCGGTGCGGTGGTCATGGGTGGCTGGTCGGTGGAGATGGGGGGCAGCGACAGCGACACCTCGGTGCCCTGCTCGAGGCGGCGGACGCGGGCCTCGCCACCGTGGCGCGACATCCGACCCAGGATCGACTGGCGCACGCCGAGGCGGTCCTCCGGGACGTCGTCGAGCTCGAAGCCGGGGCCGTGGTCGCGGACGAACGCCTCGACCCCGGAGGGTCCCACCTCGAGGTAGAGCGAGACCGGCGGGGCGCCGTGGCGGACGGCGTTGAGCAAGGACTCGCGGACAGCGCGCACGAGCGCTGTGCCCCCGTCGTCGAGGGGACGGTCCCCCGTCGACACCACGTCGATGGCGGTGGCGTGCAGGTCCTCGACCTCATGGGCGGCCTCGGCCACCGCGGCGGCCAGGGTGGCGTCGGACCCGACCGGGCCGGCATACAGCCACGCGCGCAGCTCGCGCTCCTGGGCGCGGGCCAGCTGCGTGACGGAGGACGGGTCGTCGGCCTTGCGCTGGATCAGCGCCAGCGTCTGGAGCACGGAGTCGTGCAGGTGCGCGGCGATGTCGGCGCGCTCGGTCGCGCGGGCCCGCTCGGCCTGCTCGTGGCGCAGGTCGGACCAGAACCGCAGGCCCCAGGGTGCCGCGATGAGTGCCACACCGATGAGGACCGCGATGACGGCCGCCCCGATGTCCCAGATGGCCGCGAGCGACCGGCCGCGGGTCGCCATGATGACCAGCCCTGCGAGGGCGAGGACACCACCGAAGATCAGCCGCGCCAAGCTGAACCGCCTTGCGCCAGAACTGGATCCGAGCCAGCGGCCACGCTGCGAGTCGTCGAGCTGGGACCAGGCCAGGACCGCGCCGGCGGCCACGACGAGCAGCGGCACGAGGATGCCGAGGCGGGCGTTGAGCCCGGCGTTCTGCGCGACCACGACGAGGCCGAGCCCGAGCATCAGGCCGCCGACGAGGAGTACGCGGGTGGCGTCGCGCTCCCCCGTCGCGGCCACGACCTGGGTGGGGGTGCCACCGGCAGCGGCCACGGCCTGCGCGTCGGCCGGGTCGACCCGGCGGCGTTCGTCGTCACGGTCGGGGTGGGAGGTCAGGGCCCAGAGGAAGACGTAGGCGACCAGGCCGGCCCCCGTCGGGATCGAGGCGACGACGAACATGAGCCGGATCCAGCGCACCGACCAGCCCAGGTGCTCGGCGAGCCCCGCGGCGACACCGGCCACGACCTTGCCCTCGCGGGGTCGCGTGAGGGTGGGTCGCGCGGCGCGGCGGTCCGCGGCCAACGTCTCCGCTGGGGGGACGGGCCGCTCGTAGGGAGTCGGCATGTCCTCATCCTCGCCTACGCCGAGCCCGTTTCCGAGCGGAATCAGGGTGCGTGGGAGCCCCTTCAGGGTCGGTTCAGGGTCGACCCTCATGGCAGCGGACCCGTGGGGCAGCCAGCATGGGTGACATGACGCAGATCCCTGGGCAGACCACCGCCCCCACCCACTCCACCGGCCTCGACCGGTTCTTCGACTGGCTGAGGTCTATCGACCTGCGCCGTGACGGCGAGGACAAGTGGCTTGCCGGCGTGTGCTCCGGCATCGCCACCCGTCTCGGTGTCGACCCGATCGTGATCCGTGCGGTCCTGGTCGCCCTCGTCGTGATGGGCGGTGTGGGCATCACGGTGTACCTCATCGCCTGGGCCTTCCTGCCCAACGACAAGGAGACGATCGTGGCCGAGCGGGCGATCCGCGACGGCGACGTCCTCGGCATCATCCTGCTGGTGGTCGTCGGGTTGTCGCTGGTCGGCGGCACGGGTGCGGCTGGCGACTGGGGCGGCCTCGGCTGGCTCTGGTGGGTGGCGGTCCCCGTCGGCCTCGTCGTCTGGCTGGTGATGCGCAACAAGCACCCGGGCCAGGTCCGGCAGGCAGCGGCGCAAGCCGGCACCTGGACCGCCGACACCAGCACCCGCGTGGCCGAGGCCAGCGCGGACCTCGCCCAGCGCGCGTCGACCAGCGGTCAGCCCCCGTATGCGGGGACGGCCCCCTACGCCGGGACGGCCCCTCACTCGCCCCAGACCCCGTATGCCGCGACTGGCCCCCAGGCGCCGATGGCGCCGTACGGCTCGGGCTCGGTCCCCCCGGTCCCGCCCGTTCCCCCGGTCCGACGTCCCATCGCGCCGCGCCCCCCGCGTGCCCCCCGTCGTCGTGGAGCCGGCTTCGTCGGCGCCCTGCTCGTCAGCGGGCTGGCCCTCGCGGCGTACGGCACCACGCTGTGGCTGCACGACGCGAACAACTGGTCAGGCAGTGACGAGGTCGTCGCGATGGCCGCGGCCCTCGGGGTCTTCGGCGCCGGCATCCTCGTGATCGGGCTGCTCGGACGTCGCGCCACCCTCACCGCCTTCATCGCCGTGATCCTCGCGATGGTCACGTGGTCCGCCTCGGTCGTCCCCAACCTCACCTTCGGAGGCGGGATCGGCGACCGCGTCTGGCGCCCGACGGCGACCGACACCACGGACCGCTACCGGCTCGGCCTGGGCCAGGGCGAGCTCGACCTCACCCAGCTGCCGGACAACCCCGGCACGGCCCGCGAGATCGACGCCGGCGTGGGCATCGGCGAGCTGAGGATCCGGATCCCCGACAACCTCACGGTCGAGGTGCGCAGCTCGGTCGGTGCCGGTGACATCTCGCAGGCCGACCCGGGCACCGTGATCGACCAGCTGCCCGCCCTGCCCGGCAACAACGACGTCTTCGACAACCCGCAGACCAACCGCGACGGCACCGACATCAGCACGAACCAAGTCTTCGGCACCGGGACCCCCGACGTGATCGTGAACGCCCACGTCGGCCTCGGCCAGATCCTGATCGGCAAGGAGTAACCGTGACCACCCCAGACAGCCCCATGGACCCCCAGGACCGGGACGTGCAGGACCCCACCCGCGCCGTCGAGGAGCGCCCGTCCACACCGGGCACCGACGACACGGCCGTGATCGAGGACGAGGCGACCCAGCAGGTTGAGACGGCCGCGGGCACCACGTGGGCGCCCGCGGTGGCCGCGAGCCCCGTACCAGCCGCGAGCCCCACACCAGCCGCGAGCGCCGCGCCCTTCGCGAACGCCGCACCAGGCGCCAGTGCAGAGCCGGCGGACGAGCCGGCGACGGTGGCTGAGCTGCCCAGGCCGAGCGGCCCGCACGCCCCCGCCATCGTGCTGGGCATCGTCTGCCTGGCCATCGCCATCCTCGTCATCGCGCAGGAGGTCGGCTCACTGAAGGTCGACTGGGGTGACGTCGGCCCGCTCGGGATCGTGGCGGCCGGGGCCATGCTGGTGCTGTTCGGCCTGCTCGGGCTGCTGACCTCGCGGCGCAACCAGGGCTGACCGGCCCAGCCGGGCTGACCGGCCCAGCCGGGCTGACCGGATCAGCCGGCTGACCGGACCAACCGAGGGTGGCCGGCCCGGCCGGGCTGACCGGCCTAGCCGGGCGGGGTCGAGAGCCAGCGCTGCAGGTGTGGCGCGAACGACTTGCCGAGGTGGTAGGTCCGCACCTCCTCCAGCGGGACCCAGCGCACCGCGGCAGTCGACCCACCCACGTCGTGCACGACCGGGTCGGTCGGATGGGGGCACCACGCGGCATACACGATCCGCACGGCGTGGAAGTCCTCCAAGCGCCCGCTGGGCGCCCGGCCGACCCAGTGGGAGGTGTGGGCCTCGAGCAGCCGGACCTGGTCGATGACCTGGCCGCTCTCCTCCCACACCTCGCGGTGCAGGGCGGACAGCGGCGCCTCGGCGTCGTCGAGGCCACCGCCGGGCAGGGTCCACCGACCGGGTGCGGAGGTGAGCTCGGACAGCTCGGTGAGCAAGAGGCCGCGTTCGCTCGTGACGACCCCGTAGGCCGCCGTGCGCTGGTACGGCTCGGCGCGCTCGCCGGGCTCGACCACGAGGTCTGCGTCGGTCGGCACCTCGTGCTCGACCGGGCTCGACGGGGAGGACGGGCTCACCGCGAAGGTGAGGCGCAGCGAGCCGTCGCCCTCGCGGGCTGCCTCCAGCAGGTGGGGGCGACCCCAGCCGAGGCGGGCGAGCTCACGCACCGGGTCGGCGCCGTGCACCAGGACGAACTGCGCCACCGTGCGCTCGGGCCCGGAGTGCGCGTGGACGTGGATGGGGCTGGTCACGAGACAGCGCCCGCCCGTCGGTACTCCGCCTCGGCAGCAGCGGCGACCGCGTCCCACGTCTGGGCCGGCGGGATGGCGTTGGCGGCGGTCATGCGGGCGCGCAGGTCGTGGTTGCCGACGAGCTCCGCGAGCCCGCGCGCCAAGGCCTGGTCGTCGGCGCCGAGGACCCCGTTGTGGCCGTCCACCACGAAGTCGCCGACACCGGTGTCGCGCCGCGCCAGCACGGGGAGCCCGGCTGTGCGTGCCTCGAGCGCCGCGATCCCGAACGCCTCGAGCCGAGCGGGCGTGAGGTAGAGGTCGGACTCCCAGTAGCGCGCGCGCAGCTCGTCGCGGCTGACGCGTCCCGGGAGGCTGACCCAGTCGTGCAGGCCGTGCTCGGCGACATACCTCTCCAGGCGGCGGCGCTCCGGGCCCTCGCCGAAGAGGGTCAGCTCCATCCGCGTGCCCGCGGGTACCAGGGCCCGAGCCGCCGCCGCGATCTCGAGGACCGCCACAGGTCGCTTGCGGGCGGCGAACCGCATCGCCGCCACGACCCGCACCGGCGCGCCCTCGCTGCGCCGTCGTCGCTGCGGCGGGCAGGACCAGAGTGAGGCGTCGATCCCGTTGTTCAGCACGTGCACCGGCGACCCCGCGCCGACGACCGACTGGACGTTGGCCGCCGCCACGCTCGACACCGCGGACAGGGCGGCACCGCGCCGACCCCAGCGGCGGGCGTGGCCGAGCACGCGGAACACCGGCCTGGACCGCTCCATGAGGCAGTGCCAGGTGATCGCGGTCGGCAGGCCCGCCCCGAGGGTCACCCCGGCCAGGTCCGTCGCGAAGGGGCTCACGACGCCCATGTGCACGTGGGCCACGTCGAAACCACCGGCGGCGAGGCGGCGCCGCACCTCCGGCGGGGCCAGCGGGTTGACCGGCAGGTCCCACGGCAGCCTGATCGCCATCCGGTGCACGGTGATGCCGTCGACGACCTGCGTCGTGCCGTGCCGCTGGCCCTGCTCCCCCGGGGTCGCGGTGAAGACCTCGACCTCGTGGCCACGCGCTGTCAGCTGCGCAGCCAGGTCGTGCGTCTGGACCTCGATGCCGCCCAACCGGGGCAGGTAACAGTCCGTGAGCAGGGCCACCTTCACGAGCCTGAGCCTGCCATGCGACAGGATGGCGGTGATGACCCCCACGCTCGTGGCTTTCCACGCCCACCCCGACGACGAGGCCCTGCTCACGTCCGGGACCTTGGCGCGAGCGGCCGCGGAGGGCCACCGGGTGGTGGTCGTCGTCGCCACCGACGGTGACCTCGGACTCGCCTCGCGGGAGTATGCCGCCGACGGCCGGCTCGGGGCCCGTCGCCTCGAGGAGCTGCGCCGGTCGGCCTCGGTGCTGGGCGCGGCCCGCGTGGTGTACCTCGGCTACGCCGACAGCGGGCAGGGGCCCGAGCTGCTGCCCGACCCGCCCGACCGGCTGCGCTTCGTCAACGCACCGCTGGACGAGGCAGCCGGGCGGCTGGCCGAGATCCTGCGCGAGGAGTCGGCCTCGGTGCTGCTGACCTACGACCGCAACGGCGGCTACGGGCACCGCGACCACGTCCGCGTGCACGAGGTCGGCGAGCGGGCGGCATACCTCGCGGGGACCCCTCGCGTCCTGCAGGCGACGGTCCCGCGCGACACCATCGCGCGCGCCGTCGACCTCGCCGCGCGTGTCTACCGGTTCCCGCCCGAGTTCGACCGCGAGTCCTTCACCCGCGCCTTCAGCGCGCGGGCCGAGATCACCCACCGGATCAGCGTGTGGCGGTATGCCGCCGCGAAGCGGGCCTCGATGCGCGCCCACGCCTCGCAGTCCAGTGCCGACGACGGGGACCGGACGCTGGCGGCCTTCCTGCGCATCCCCCGGCCGCTGTACGACCTCGTGTTCGGCCGCGAGTGGTTCGTCGACCCGGCGCGCCCTGCCGGGCAGCCCGTGTCGCACGATGTCTTCGAGGGCCTGCGATGAGCACCGCGTCGGCGCAAGGACCGCGCGAGCACACCCCACACAACCGCCTCCGGCACGGGATCCAGGCGGCGGTCGGCCTCACGCTCGCCCTCGTGCTGATCGTCTACGTCCTGCCCCGGCTGGCCAAGACGAACTGGTCCAGCGTCTGGTCGGTGCTGGCGGACGTGCCGGCCTCGACGTTCCTGCTGCTGCTGTGCGGCGTCGTGGTCGGGCTCTGGTGCTACACCTTCACGCTCACGGGGTCGCTGCCGGGCCTGCGGCACTGGCAGGCGCTGATCGTCAACGTGGCGGGGTCGTCCGTCGGCAACCTGCTGCCCGGAGGTGGCGCCGCGGGTCTGGCCGCGACCTACACGATCTGCCGGACCTGGGGTTTCTCCAGGCGCGACATCTCGACGTCGGCGATCGTCACCGGTGTCTGGAACGTGCTGTCCCGGGTGGCCCTGCCACTCATCGCGATCGTGGCGCTGTTCGCCGGGCGCGACTCCGACGTGCCTGGCCCGCTCGAGGATGCCGCCGTGGCCGGGGCGCTGACGGGCTCCCTGATCCTCGTGGCGTTCGTGTCGATCCTGGCGTCCGAGCGAGCGGCCATCGCCATCGGCCACGGGATCGACCGGGTGGTCGGCCGGCTGTGGAGGCGACGTTCGATGAGCGTCAAGGCCCTCGTCATCGACCTGCGCAGCCGAATCAACGAGGTCGTCCGCACCGGGTGGCTCAGCATGACCCTGGGGCTCGCGGGGTTCTTCGGCGTCTACTACCTGGTCTTCCTCGCCTGCATGAAGACGACCGGCGTCGACCTGTTCTATGGGCAGCTGTTCGCGGCCTACGCGATCGGGCGCCTGCTCACGGCGGTCGGCCTCACGCCTGGCGGGCTGGGCATCACCGAGTCCGGCACCGTGACCGCCCTGGTGGCCTGGGGAGCGGTGCCGACGGACGCGCTCGCCGGGGTCGTGCTGTTCTCGTTCTTCACCCACCTCATGGAGATCCCGCTCGGCGCCCTCGGCTGGCTGGCGTGGTGGGCCAGCCCCAAGTCGGCGCCCGCCGAGCAACCCGTGGAAACTCCCGACCGACCCAGTCACGAGCCGCTGACGTAGACGGGCTCGGGGATGCGGGCCGTCCCTGTCGGGTTCAGGCGGGCCTTCAGTGCCATGACCCACGGGCGAAGGCCCTCGCGGTGACCACGCAGCCAACCAGGGCTGTGAGCCCGGGCAGGACCCACAGCCAACCGAAACCGCTGCCTTCGTGGGCGCCCGAGAGATGTGCCGCCGCCCGTGACGCAGCGGCGGCACACACCACGGCAGCGGCGGGCACGAGGAGCAGCCTCCCGGCGAGCGCGCGCCTCCGCTTCCTGTCGGCGCCCAGGTTGACCAGGTCCCGGCGCAGCCGCGCGCTGGCCGTGACGAGCCCCGCTCCCCCGGCGCTGACGACAAGGGCTGAGATGGCCGCTCCGGCGAGGGCCGCGAAGGCTCCAGTGGATCGTTGCGCCGAGGCCAAAGAGTCGGGCTGGTCCTCGGAGATCTCGGACGTGGGGGCTGTGGCCTGGACGAGGTAGCGCACCTTGGCCTGTTCGGCAGCCCCGAGTCGCGCGAAGTCGAACAGGGCGACCAGCTGTTGCCCCGAACGCGTGAGTCCCAGGTCCCCGGCCAGGTCCGAGCCCTGGTGGATCACCGCACCTGGCATGTTGCCCCCCAGGCGGGGGTCGGGGACGGCGTCGGCGACCCGCGAGTCGATGACCTGGCCCGTCTGCGAGTCGAAGGTGATGAGGCCGACCCTGCCGCCCTCGACCAGCGCCGGATCTGCGGTGACGGTTGCGTTGGTAGCCGATGGTGTGGCCGGAGCCTCGTCCGACACGGTGACCGTGTTGAGAGGGCTGGCCGTGCCAGTGGGGTAGCACTCTGGGGGGATATCAGACGCCGTGCTGACGCTGCCACGTGACATGCACTGCACCAGACCCGGGCTCGAGACTCGCACGTTCGTCTCAGTCTCGTCGGGGAGGTCAACGACCAAGGACCCTGACCCGCCTTGTCCCTCAAAGGCGTCCCTGAGCACCGTCGCGCTGCGAAGTCCCACATTGTTGACAAGGAACGAGCCGCGCGGCTGCACGCGAGGGCTCAGTGACTCGGTCACCAACGCGCCGTGCGCATTCCACGCTGCCGCCATGCCCGTCGCGAATACGATCACTGCCAGGGCCACCGCGAGCGGCATGACGCGCTTGGCCACCATGACGAAGAACCGTCTGCTGACGGGCGCCATGCCGGCCGCCAACACCTTCGGAGCAATCACCGCAGCCGCCACCACGATGACCATCCCCATCCAGCCAGCCGCCTCGTAGATGTTGGAGGACAGGATGAGTGACACCGTGATGCCGACCGCGAGGCCGACCACCGCAGACCTGACGTTGCGCCTTCTGGAGACCGAGACCACACGTTCGAGGTGAGTGGTTGCTGCGGTCACCACGATGGCGCACGCCACCAGGGGTATGAGGGCGGCACCCGTGAGCGAGGCAAGGGGCCGGATCGCCGGGGCCGTCCAGTACTGCCCCAGAGCGGCCGACAGCGGTTCCTTCGCGAGCCAGAGCACTGACGCCCCCGTCAGGGCGCCCAGTACGGATCCCGCCAAGGCCGCCGTCAATCCCGTGAGCGCGACCAGACGCCACGATGACGGGCGGGCGAGGCCCGCCGCCTCCAACCCCGTCACGCTGTCCCCCACCGCCCGACGGAGCTGGACGAGGATTCCGGACACGAGCAGGACACCAACCAGGAACACCAGCTCAGGCAACAGACGCAGCCACCGGAGGAAGCTGGAGTCTGCGACCTCGACCCTTTCGTCGGCCAGGACGGCGACCGTTCGCACAAGGACCTCGCGCGACTCGATGGCACGCGACATCGACGGCTCGGAGCTCGGCCGCGTGTCGCTCACCCAGATCGACGCCCGCGCGGCGGCGTGGGGTGAGACCGCACTGGCGAACTGGTCATCGCGGGCGGCGGGGTGGATGGCGATTCCCACGATCCGCGCCACGGTGCTTCGGCCAGACTCCTTCAACTCGACCTGGTCGCCGAGCCTGACGCCGAGAACCTCAGCCGTGTGGCGACTCACGACCAGCTCACCTGGGTGTGACGGGGCAGCACCAGTCAGGAGATCGGCAGGCAGGTCGCCCCCCGTGCTCGTCGTGCTCAGTGTCAACTCCACCGCGCGATCGCCGCGAGTCACCGTGGCCTGGGAGACTGCCACGGGTCTGGCAGATCGCCACGAGCGCACGATCTGGGCTGCTCGTGCCGTCGCGGGCTGGAGGACGAACCCGGCGTGAGAACTCGTCGCATGCACGGAGTCGCTGACGGCTGCACGCGCGGACGCGCCGAACCCCACGACCAGGACGAACGAGGCCGCCAACGCGGCACAGGTCAGCGCCAAGGCCGCAGCCTGAGAACGCCGGAACCGCAGCAGACGAAGAGCGAGGAAGGCCCACGAAGAGGGACACGGGCCGATGGGGCCGCTCACCTCAAAGCCACACGGTGCGTCATGCGATCGGCGATGCCGGGGTCATGCGTCGCCACGACGACCTGTACCCCCAGCCCCGCGAGCCTGATCAGCGACTCCGCGACGACACGACTGTTCTCGTCGTCCAGTGCGCCCGTGGGCTCGTCTGCCAGCAAGACGCGGCAACCCGACGCCAGGGCGCGGACCAGTGCCACACGTTGTTGCTGCCCACCCGACAGCTGCCCGGGCAGCCGGGCCCCCAGACCGTCCAAGCCGAAGGCCTCCATGGCGTCGCTCAGCTGGCGTTCACTCCAGTCCCGGGCTCGCAGCTCGGCCGCGAGGAGCACGTTCTCTCGCACTGTCAGGAAGTCCACGAGGCGGTAGTCCTGGTGCACCATCGCAACCCGGCTGTCCATCTCAGGATCGGCCGGGTTGTGACGCACGGGGATGTCATCGATCAAGACCCGGCCGCTGTCCGGCGCCTGGATCCCAGCGATGACCCGAAGCAGGGTGCTCTTGCCTGAACCGCTGGGCCCCACCACCGCGACGGGTTGGCCTTCGAGCTCGAAGGACAGACCATGGAAGGGGAACACCTCCGCGTCCCCATCTGGGTACCGCACAGTCAGGGCCTCGCAACGGAGCACGCTTCTCCTCGGTCGACCAGGCTGGGGCGGGCACCGTGGACCCGCCCCAGCGTTGTGGCTTTCTCGACGACGGATCTACCTGTTCGTCAGCTCGAGTCGTGTCCCTTGGTAGTCCCAGGAGAACATCTGCCGGTACGAGCTGTAATAGCTCTTGTTGATGGTGGTGAACCATGCCGTGTGGCTGTCTGTCGCCTCATTGACCATCAGCACCCCGCGCGCCTTGCTGTCCCCGCCGAGGCTCGTGCAGGCGGCCCCCACCCGGTAGGCGTCCGGAGCCCCGCTGATTGCCGCCTTGTTTACCCAATGTGTGCAGTTCCCCGATACGGCATCCGCGGGGGATGCCATCGCCAGCCCACCCAGCACCGCGACGAATGCCGCAGCGCCTGCACTCAAGACACTCTTCATCGTTCTCCCCTTGACTTCTCTGCCCATCGAACCGCCAGACTGGCGGCGCTCTTGGCCCCAGCCCGACCTTCAACACATCAGTCGGCGGGGTATCCCAAGAGTGGGACGTCACGCATCCAGAACGGTGACGCGGCCCATGGTGGCCGCCTGGCGAGCAGGGTGCGGCCAAGGTCAAGGACGCCCTCGACGGGCTGGAAGGCGAGGACGACGACATCAGCTGACCCCCGACCCACCATGACGTTCGGGCTGCACGGCTCGGGCGACATCGCGACGGCGGTGGCAGGATTGGCCCTGCTCCACGGAGGAGGGTCATGGGTGACGAGAGCGATGCACGGGAGCGGGCCGACTACCACGTCCGCAAGCAGCAGGAACGCCGCGCCCGAGAGTCCGCGAAGGCCCAGGAGCTGCTCGACGAGTTCGTGCGCACCGCCCTCGACCGGGGACTGCCCACCACCGAGCTGACCGCCCGGACGTGGAAGGGCAGTGGCCGTTACGCCACCGGCGTGCGGGGTTGGTACCTGCGCCTCGACCGCTCGCTCGGGGTCGACCCCGACGGCCGCTACTACTCGCTGCTCGTGCCACCGCGGCCGATGGCAAGGTTCCGGGGCGTCGAGGTGGCGCCGACCGACCCGCCGCTGCAGGTGGGCGAGGGTGCCCGCGACGGTGAGTCCGTCGCGTTGAAGGAGCTGCTCAGGCTGCGGCTCGAGGCTGGTCCCGACTTTCCCTGAGGGACCGGCTTGACTTGCTAGCGCTTGACGAGCCGTCGCACCTGGCGGTTGCGGGCCTCGTCGGCGATGGCGTCGTCCTGGGCCACCGGCTCGAAGGGTCGCCCGGTCGCCTGCTCGGCGGCCAGCGCGATCAGCGCGTCGGCGAACACGGGGTTGGCGGGCAGGATCGGCCCGTGCAGGTAGGAGCCGACGACGTTGCCGGTGCGGGCGCCCTCGGTCTGGTCGGTGCCGTTGTTGCCGAAGCCCGAACGCACCTGGCCGAACGCCGCCTGGCCCGCGCCCAGGGTCGTCGAGCCGGAGTGGTTCTCGTAGCCGACGACGTCGCCGAAGTCGGTCGAGAGCACCACGGGCCCGATCATCCGCTTGGCGTTGCCCTGCGTCGTGACGTCGAGGATGCCGAGACCGGGCAACCGCTTGCCGTCGACGGTGATGAACGCATTGCCGAACAGCTGGTACATCCCGCAGATCATCAGCATCGGCACGCCGTCGGCCGCCAGGCCTCGGAGCCGGTCGGCGATGGCCTCGAGGTCGGCCTCGACGCGCACCTGACCCGAGTCCTGCCCACCCCCGCCGACGACGAGGTGGGCCTGCTCGGGGAACGGGCTGCCGGGGTGGTGCTGGTGCACGACGGGGCTGTAGCCGTGCCGCCGGATGCGCGCGGCCAGCGTCCGGGTGTTGCCGAGGTCGCCGTAGATGCTCATCTCGCGCGGGTAGAGGTGCACGACGTGGATCGCGCCCTTGCCGGCGCGGTCGGCATCGGGGACGAGGGCGGAGCCCGCCGGCTCGCCGGGGATGTGGACGTCCTGCGGGTATGCCGCGGAGTCACCGGGGGTGGTCATGACGCCTCCTCGCCGATGTCGGGCAGGTCGTAGCGGGCGGCGAGCGTGCGGCGCAGGGCCATCATCGCCGTGTAGGTGCAGAAGATCCGCTTGGGCTGGTCGCCGTGGCCAGCGAGGAACGCGTCGAGGGCCGCGTCGAGGTCGGGGTCGACCGCGCCGACCGGAACGTCGTCGTACTGCAGCCGCAAGGCCATGTCGTACCCGCGCACGCCCGACGTGATCGCGACCCCGCGCTCGCGCAGGCTCTCGAAGCTCACGTCGTAGAGCCAGGAGACGTCGCGGCCGTCGGCGTAGTTGTCGTTGATCGCGATCATCGTCGCGACGGGCGTCGAGCCGTACGTGCCCAGCGCCACGGTGAACCCGGCTGGGTTCTTGACGAGCACCAGCTCGAGAGGCTGGCCGTCGACCATGACCACCTCGCCGCGGCCGAAGGGAGGGGTCACCGCCCGCAGGGCGCGCTCGGCTGCGGCCGGGTCGAACGCGTCGCCGAGCAGCATCCGGGCCGTGGAGGCGGCGGCAGTCGCGTTGATCATCGCGGCGAGCCCGCGCTGCTGGAGCTCCAGCGGCCCCACGGTGCCGCTGCCCGCAGCGCCGTCGCCGAACACCACCTCGAAGGAGCGCTCGTCCGACGGCTTCAGCAGACCGTCCTGCGGCCCGGCCACCGGCGGGACGAAGTCGTCGTCGAACCGCACGTCCTGCTCCTGCAGCTCCGGGAGGCGGTCGGCGATCGAGGCGTCGACGCCGAAGTACCGGACGGCCACCCCGTCGCCCACCCGGTCGCGGATCCGCGAGACGAAGGAGTCATCGAGGTTGAGCACCACGCCCTGGGTCGTCTGCTCGGCCAGCGACGCGAGCAGCTTGGCCGTGTGGTCGATCTCGGCGAACCGGTCGAGCTGGTCGCGGGCGACGTTGAGCAGCAACGAATGTGTGGGCCGGACGGCCGCAGCGAACTTCAGGGCGTGCGCCTCGTCGAGCTCGAGCACGGCCATGTCGGCGTCGAGCCTGCCGCGCAGCGGGAGCTCGCCCAGCATCGACGAGATGACCCCTCGGGTGAAGTTCGAGCCGGTCGGGTTGGTGAACACGCGTCGCCCGTGCTCGCGCAGCACGGCCACGAGCATCTTGGTCGTGGTCGTCTTGCCGTTGGTGCCGCTGACCACCACGATGCCGCCGGGCACTCCGGCCAGGGCGTGCGCGAGGAACCCGGGGTCGACGCGTTCGGCGACCAGACCCGGCAGGGCCGACCCGCCGCCGCGCAGGCGGGAGGCCGCCCGCGCCGCCTTGCCTGCGACCACCGCTGCTGTTGTCCGGAGCACGGCACAAACCCTAACCGCCCGCCCGGGGGCGGCGGGCACACGGCATACGTGCGCAGCAGCCTGACCTCGGCGAGTGGCTGCGCGTCCGGCGTCGCCTGCAGCACAATCGCGGACGACGTCGTTCGGGCGTGGAGGGGGTGGGGTGCAGGTGGGAGCCATGGATACCGGCGGTCGGTATGTCGGGACGCCAGCCCCTCGTCACGTGCCCGGCTTCGCGCAGGCCCGCGATGCGGGCCGCACCCCGCGCGTCCCCGGCACACCGCCTCACGTCGAGGTGCACCCGACGGCCCGGAAGGCCTTCCTGCGGGTGAGCGTGATCACCGGCGTCCTGGTGATCGCGCTGGTCGCGGTGTTGCTCGGCTCTGCAGGCGACGGCCGGCTGGACGCTGGCGAGCTGGCGGCGCTCCTCGGCGTCGCGGTGGTTGGCACGGTCGCGCTCGTCGTGGGGGTTCGCGGCTGGCGCCGCGTGCAGCTGGCCGAGCTCCAGCGCGGTTACACGACGTGGACGTTTGCGCTGGGCCGGTTCTGGCTGGGGTCCACGCCGAACGGGCCGGTCACGAACGGCTGGGTCGGCTGGCGGTGGGACGCCACCTGGGTGCTCGGGTCGGACGGCCGGGTGGTCTCGTCGCCCTCCGGCGACGGCGACCCTCCGGGGCTGTACCCCTCACCGCGGGAGGACGGCGCCCTGGAGCTGTGGACGGGCAGCCAGTGGACCGGCTACCTGACCCGGGATCGGCGCAGCGGGCTCAGTCCTCGAGCTGTGGGCGGTGGCCCGACGAGGCCTCGACGGAGTCGTTGATGTCGGATCCGCCCTGCTCGACGGGCTCCGCGAAGAGCCGACCACGGACGACCAGACCCTCCCGAACCGTGAACTGGGTGATCGCGCGGAGGTCGAACGGCTCACCCTGCTCGGTCGTGCCCCACCAGTGCCACTCGCTCCACACCACGTCCCCGTCCTGCACCGACGCAGGGACCTCGGCGCGCAGGTCGGGGACGCCGGTGAGGATCGCGCCCCAGTTCGCCTTCATCTGAGCCCGACCCCCGAAACCGCGGGCCGGATGAAACGGCTGTTCGCTCTGGTAGTCCTCATGTATCAAGGCCGCCATACCCTCGAGGTCGTGGGCGTTGGTCCGCTCGACCAGCTGCCGGATGACCTCCACGCCGGTTGCTGCCACGTCCCGCTCCTTGCTCCTCGGCCCCTCACCCCTCCCTGACAAGCGTCCCACTGCGAGCCGGGCCGGACCACACCTGAGCGCACGGGGTCGACCGTTGCGCCGGCTGGCAGCGGTATGACCCCGTTGCTGCCGGTGCGTTGGACGAGCGGATCGTTTTGAAAGCGTCTACTCCGGCTCGGGTGAAGTGGGCCCATCGGGATGCCTGGTCGGGTCGAGTCGTGCCGACTGCTCGGGGGCCAAACCCTCCCCCGGCTGCACCTCGCCCCGGCCGCGCTGGACCCGCCAGGCACTGAACAGCGCAGTCATCGCTGCAGTCCAGGCTCCGCCGAGGATGAACCCCGCCACGACATCGGATACGTAGTGCGCTGCCAGGGCGACCCGTGAGAAGCCGATGGCCACCACCATGAACGCCGCGATCACGACCGCCGCCCTGCGCCATCGCGGTTCGAGGACCGGCAGGAATACGAGCAGCAGCACGCCGTAACCGGTGACCGCGGCCTGCGCGTGGCCGCTCGGGAAGCTGGCACCGGGAGGGTGCAGCAGAGGGTGGTCGACCAGGGGACGGGGCCGGTTCACAGCGGCCTTCACCGCGGTGTTGAGCAGGGAGGACCCGAGTCCCGTCACGACGACGAACGCGGCGAGTCGCCAGAGCCGCCTCCACAGCAACCACAGCGTCACCAGGCCCAACCCGACCTGCCAGGCGAGAGACGATCCTGAGTCGCTGAAGAACCGCATCGCTGTGACAAAGGCGGCGTGAGAGAGCGCGTACTGGTGCAGAACATCGCGAGCGCTCTGGTCCGCCTCGGCGAGCGGCCCCCACTTGTCCTCGACGAGCACGAGAAGCAGGACGAACGGCACGGCCACGGCCGCCAGTGAGGCGCCCAACAGCAACAGCCGCGTCTGCGGGTGCCGAGCATCGGAGCCCGCCGCATCCGATTCGAGGGCAGCGGTCACGGGTTCGCCCTTCCGTGGCGTCGGGCGTCTGATGTCGGCCCGGGTACCCAGTCAGTGCCCCGCGGATGACCCGCGCAAACGAGGTGCGGTGAGCGTCGGGCGCCGGCGCACTCATGAGCCCGGGACGTGGGTTGATCCTGCCCGCCATCGGGCGGCGGCGGTGACGCCGCATCCACCGCGGTGGAGAGGGCGCACCACCCACCGGACGCTAGGGGTGGCTGGACGTGACTGCCAGGCCGAGCCTGAGCTCGGAATACTGCCCGGCCGGGTAGCCGCCGAGGCCGACACCCCCGTAGGCGAAGACCAGGTTTGGTTCTTCCGCGCCAGCGAAGGCTTCCATTCGTTTGGTGGCAACCCGCGTGATCCTGACACTGCTGGGTGCGGGCCGACCTGACCAGGTGCTGGAGGTGACGTCGGTGGACTCATGCCAGGACTTGAAGGGCGCTGGCCCCCACAGCCGCGCGATGACGCTGACGCGAGCGGTGTGCCGTGCTGTGTCACCCGGCAGGTCTTGGACGCAGACCACGGTCTGTGCTGGGGAGGGTGCGTAGTCCCGGTGAGGCATCGGTGCGGTCATCCGCCAGCGACTGACCAGACCGCGGGGCCAGAACTCGCGGCTGAGCAGCCGGAAGTTGGCTGGTGTCCGGGGGGTTCGCTGGCGCGTTTGTCCGACATCCAGCGACGCACCCGTCGGACACGTCTGGATGACGCTGATGGTGGCGCCGACCACGTCGCCGTAGCTGACCGTCGTAGCCACGATCGTGCGTACCCGGACGGTCGTGGCAGCCTGCGCGGGGGCCATCGGCGCCCAAGCGGTCACGGAAAGGGCGAGCGCCATCGCAGCGAGCCGAATCTTGCGGGCAGGGGGTCTGGCGGACGTGACCATGGTTCACTCCTTGCTGGCGGACCCGGCCAGCCCTGGTGGATATGCCACATCATCCTCGCCAGACCGCGGGCAAACACCAGCAAAGGGACTAGTCCGCACGCATGCGGTATATCGGCATCGCGCAGCGAAGCGAGCGCCGGCGCGGAGCAGAGTCGACTGTCGGGCTTGGTGCTGTCACTTCTCTGGGCACTCGCTCCCGGTTTCGCGGGACGTAACATCCGGGCTGCAGCGTCGGGCGCCAGATCGTACGCTTCAGCCGGGGCAGCCGACCTGGCCTGAGCGGGTGAGTGGAGCACGGCCACGGCCAGGCAAGGACGTCGGCCGGCTCCAGTCGGGAGGGACCAGAGTGCGGATCTTCATCGCCAGTGCGACCGCGGACTTGCAGTGGGTCGACGATCTTCGGCTGCTCCTCGCCACGACTGAAGAGCCAACGTGGCAGGCACTACCGCCCATTGGGCCGCACCCAGACTGGCAAAACCACGCGCGCGAGGCCATCGAAACCTCCAACGCCCTGTTGTTCGTCACCTCGAGCCGCTCGGTCGGCTCACCCCACTGCGCCTGGGAGCTGGCAACGGCACAAGAATTGGGAAAGCCCTGCTACCAATGGGTGGTCGAGGCGGTTTCTGGCCCGCACGTAGCCTCATGGCTTCCAGTCTTGGGCACGGGCGCATCAGATGACGCGCCTCGGTGGCAGTTTGCGAGCTGATCAAGCACCAAGGCCCGTGGCGTGACCCTCTGTTGCAGTCTGCGCGGCCTTACGCATCACCTCGCTCCAGGACAGGCTCTCCCGCTCGAAGGCCGTCTCCACCTTTCCGACCAGATCAACCAGGAGTTCGGTTCGCCCGCGTTCCTCCGGCGTCTCTTGGATCCACTGGATCCACGCATCATTGACCTCGGCAATCGCCCTGTCGTAGCCCGCCATCTGCAATTTGTTGAGGCCCCTTTCCCGGCTGAACGCGAACACGGTCGAAGCCAGTACAAGCACAGCAACCCAAGCCGCAAACCGAGTTGTCACAAGCGCCATCGCGACGGACGCCGCGACCGCGCCCGCCACGGCGATGAACCACTCACCTCTTCGTCTGTTTCGGGCCGCCTTGACGAACCAAAGGAGTTGCTGCTCCAACCTGCGCTTCTGGTAGATCCTCGGGCTCAGAGGCTCGAGCTCATCATGGTCGATGTTGGCGGGCCTCCCCCGGATCAACCCGGGGGGACTCTCGGCCAAGCCCACATCGGCGCGTATCGCCTCGTCGTCCACCACGTGCAAGACCGCCGACAGGCGCCCGGCGGCTTCAGGGTCGTTTGCCGCGCAGTGGGATCGGTACCGATAGATCTCGCGCTTGAGCGTCTCAGCAGAGGCCCGAACAGTCCTCCACTTGGCTTGGGACCCCGAGAAGTTGCCGAGCGCAGCCGCCACCGCGATACCGAGAGGGAGGGCAAGCACGACCCACTTCGAAACCGTCAATGCGGCAGGAAGCACCATGTCCAGCCAGGCAGGTCCTGCACCGGGTCTCACGGAGCCGTCGGGGTTGAGCCAGCCGAGAGTGGTGAGCTGTACCGTGGCGGTGATGGCCACCAGAAGGATCGACGAAAGCCCGGTGAGCATCCAGCGCGACCTCTGAGCGGAACGCTTCAGCTGCTCGGCTTTACGGTCATACGCCCCGAACGTGCCCCAAGCGGATTTCAGGAGCTCGTCATCATGCAGTCGCCAGGCAAACTGCCTGCGAACGACCGCGGGATCATCTCCCAAGGTTTCGACATCGGCTTGGTGCAGGTCGCCCCATTGTGAGTCGTGACGGTCCGCCCTGGCTGCCTTGATCAGGTTGTCAGCAGCCTCCCCAGTCTTCCCAACGGCCATGATCGGCCACCCGCCGCGCAGGAAGCGGCGCGCCTCCTCGAACGAGACGGGTCCGCCGTTGGCAAGCACCACCACCCCCGGAGCGGTGCCCCCCGTCAGTGTCTCAGCGAGGTGGAAGAGAAACTCGGTCTCAGAGCCCCATCGGGATCCCCCGGTGAGCACGGCTGCGGAATGGTTGTCGTCGAGCACTGCCTCGGACTTGTCGCCTTGGACCTTCGAGGCCGGGACCACCCCGATGACAGCAGCCGCCTCGTGCGCCAAGAGCTCGCCGGCCATCTTCATGACGCCCGCCGCGGTGCCCCCGGTGAGAACCACCGCGTTGCGGTCCCTCACGACGGGCCGCAGGGCGTCTGCGAAGGTGCTCTCGATCAGGTCCCGATACCTCTGCACCCGTGGGTCGAGTTCGGCATCGCCATCAAGGGGCGGGTCGAGCCCAGCTGCGCCACCGATGACAACGACCACGGGAACCGGAATTTGAAGGCTCAAGGCGCCCGGTAACGACGGAAGTTGGCTCTCCATGAAGAGGAGAGGACCCCCGCTGTCTGCCTCGGCCACACGACGATGATCGCCCCCGCTGCCAATGGCAGGGGGTGCGACACGCAGGGCAACGCTGTCTGAAGAGAGCCTCCCGGATGGCCGGAATTACGTTCGCGATAGGGCAACGGCCGACAGCGCGGCAAGGGACCGCTGCTCTCGTGCGCCCTCGCGGCGCTAAGACGTAGGTAGATTCCGCCCTCGGGGGAGCCTTCTTCGTAGCATCTGCATTCACCCGCCGAGCATGCGTGACGATATCAGGGCCGCTCGTGGCCAGCGGTGGATACCTCGCTCGCCTTCACTCGCCGGTCCTTCTCGAGGCTCGCCACAAACCATGCCGCTATCGAGGCAGTAACCGCCCCCACCAGCGCGATGCCCACGATCATCAGAGCAACCGCTATGACCCGTCCGGTGGTGGTGACGGGGTATCGATCTCCGTAGCCGACCGTTGTCACCGTGGTCGAAGCCCACCAGAGCGCATCGCCAATGGTGGTGATGTTTGCACCCTTGGCGTCCTGCTCGACGTCGAGGACTGCGACCGCTCCGAGGCCGACTGCCATCACGGCGGCCCCGATGACATAGGAAGTGACGCGGCCGGCGAGGTTGCCTACGGCACTCCGCTTGAGGATCCGGAGGAAGGCCAACAGGCGCAGCAATCGGAGAGGTCGCAGAATGGGCAGGGCGATCAGGGCCACGTCGTACCAGTGCTGGAGGGCGTAGTGCGGTCTGTCCTGGGCAAGCGCCAGCCGCACCGCGAAGTCGAGGGCGAAAGCGGCCCAGACGGTCCAGCTCACGTAGTTGAGAAAGACATCGAGAGTCGGGTCCAGTCGCGGGTCAAGGACCGGCCATGCGTAGGCCACAAGGAACGCTAGAGCCAGCAGCAGTAGTGGGACCTCGACTCGCCGCTCCCAACGCTCAACAGACATGAGTGGAGCGTATGACGAGGCAGTGGCGGAAGAACGCCTCATGTAGCAGTTTGGTGCATGTCTCGGCATACGTAGACCAACTCGGCTACCTTTCTCACGGGTGGAGCCTTCAGGTTCCTTGGTGGCTGATCGCTATGAGGCGTGAACCACGTGCCGGGCAGGATATGAGCAAGCCGAGTGCGACAAGTCGAGAGAGATCGACATGTCTGACTGCTCAAAGATCCATTACCCCAGCCGAGGGGCCGCCATCCGTGCGATGCGTGCCATCGCCCGCAGGTACCGCGACCGAGGGCGTCCGTGCGAGGCCGGCGCCTACTTCTGCAGCGCGTGCCGCGGCTGGCATCTGACCGCGAGGTCGGGAATCCAAACCCCTCCGTGGGCGAAGGGAGAACGCGTCGAAAGAGCCTGAGTGGACGTCCCGTACCCCGTACGAAGTCGCGGCGGTATGAAGCATCGGGATCAGACCCACACGAGGCCGCACAGGTCGCCCCCTCTGACGGGCAGTTCTCCGACGTCGACCGGAGGTCGAGCCGTGGTCTAAAGGCCTCTTGCGCCTCCGACAGCCTCGCCGCGGGACCCGAAGGGGAAACGGTTGTCTGAGGAAATGCGCGTTCGGCAAAGGCTCCTATAGCCGGACTTGAGGACTCCGATTCGCTCTTTGGAGGCACCGTGACACCAGCCTCGGGCCGGCGTGCCTCCTAGAGCCTTGAGCCCGAGCCGACCCTGGCGGCTGCAGCACGATCGCCAACCTCACGAAAGACGAGACGTGTCGTGCTTGCTACGGTATCGCTACGCGGTGGCGACTCATTCCGCCCTCTGCACGTGTCACGGGTTCCGATCGTGCTCGCAGTAGCTCCCTTCCTACGCAACAACCCGGAGACAAACCATGGCGGCGATACGTCGATACCTTCCCTCGACGCTATGGCTGCTTGGCCCAGTCCTATTAGGTCTCGTCATTCTTGGCTTGCGTGATTACACCGCGGACTATGGCCGGGGGTGGTGGTCCGACGCGATAGCGGGGCTTGCGGAAGCCCTTGTAATCGCCGGAGTGCTCGGCCTGACGGTAGACAGTCTGTTGAAGAGACGCCTTATCAAGGAGATATCCACGCTCTCCTTGCAGACGATCTACGGCAAGGATGCTCCCCAACGCTACACCGTTGCCCTGCAAGAGCAGTTGGGACAGATACAGGCGATATCGGACACGACGTGGATGGTCACTCTCAACTGGCATGTGAGGGGTGAGGTATTGCGTGTTCGAGTACACAGGGACGCGACGATCGAAAACATTTCAGCGAGGCACTGGTCGCCAACCACCCCGTGGCTCCGCGCTTCGATGCCGGGACAGCCTGCGTGCACGTTCGAGGACTACAGACTAAGGATTGAGCGGTTGCCTGAAGGGTCGCGGCGAACCGAACCCGAGACCCGCACGTACGCGCCGCATTTGGAAGAGTTTCAAAGCAGAAGGCCAGATGGTTCGCTCAACTTGCTCCTTCCGCGCACTGAGATCGAGCGGACCATCGTCCCTCCAGGCGGCCGAGTGGACGTGCTATTGGTGGGGACGACCTTCCAACCCGCACTGGGGGGCCTCCCCCTCGGTGCGCCCACAGTGCGCATGGGGGCGGAGGTGAAGCTCTTTGGCGAAGCATTACCGGACCTACATGTCCGCGCGTTCACGGCTACTGGCGAAGTTCCTATGGAGGATGGCGACACTCCAACCTTCAAGTCGGGCTTCGGGTTTCCTGGTAACGGATTACGGCTTGAATGGAACCCAAAGCCGGTGGAGGGCGAACTCCATTAGCCATGGCACCCCGGAGCCTCGGCAAGACTCACTTGTCATGGCCCTGTAACCTTTGCCACCGCCTTGCAAGACCTGCCGTCAGCGGCGGGCCGGTCTAATCGCCGCTGCGGGAATGATCGCAAAGGGGCCCAGCCCGTTCCAAAGGACTCCCAAGGGTGCGAGAGGCTTGCTCGCGCTTACGCGGCGAAAAGCGCCTGCATCTTCTCGTCATTGAGGAACTGTGTGCTGTATTCGCGAACGATCGCGTGGCGTTGCGATTTCCGCGTCAGCCGTGTCGTGACCGCGAGGCCGATGATGCTGGTCGCCAACGCCGCCCGCGAGATCCACGTCGCGAGGTCCATGCTCGACTCTCCCGCTGCACGGAAGTTTGAGCAAGTGCCGAGTCCTTGGCCAGTGTCGCCAAGGCGGCCGAGGCCCTCCACGTGGAGTGCATAGCGTCCTCGTGAGCGACAGCCAGATCGAACGTCCGCTCTTCAGCGTGTGAGTCCCCATTTCCCCGCCCCAGCACCCGGGGGTATGACACAACGCCTGGGCGTCGGCCATCTCACAGTCGGATGTAGCTCCTCCGCCACTGGTGGCACGTCCTTTGGCACTTCCGTCCGGCGTGGTGTAGCCCTATCTTGACCTGCACTGAGGTCGGCCCGGATGGCCGTGCCCTCTTGGAGGGGTGTCATGGTCGGGTGGGGCTTGGTTGGGCGACGTCGCGCACTGTTGATGGCTGTTGTGGTCTCGGTATGCGCCGCCGGAATGGTGGCACCTGCCATGGCGCGGAGCGCTGGCGGAACGACGGTGACCAATCCGGCCGCCGAGTCTGCGACCGCGGCGTCGGGATCGGTGTCGCGGGTCGCGGGAGCCGACCGGTATGCGACATCGGCAGCGGTGAGTGCGGCGACGTTCCAGCCCGGAGTGTCGGTGGCGTACGTCGCCACGGGCGCGAACTTCCCTGATGCCCTGTCTGGTGGTCCTGCTGGCGGGGTCGGTGGTGGGCCGGTCCTACTGCTGGCTCCGGGTGGCGTGCCTACTCCGGTAGCTACCGAGCTCAAGCGCCTCAAGCCCGGCCGGATCGTGATCCTGGGCGGGACCGGCACGGTGTCGGCCAACGTCTCCACGGCCTTGGGGT
>NZ_JBFUEO010000010.1:0-106222 GCF_056403935.1 Pedococcus sp. P2_E4
ACCACCAGGACCCCTGGAGTCGCGGAGGAACCACCGACCTCGCCCACGCCATCCCCCTGTGCGGACACCACCACCGCCGCATCCACGACCCCGCGTACACCCACCACATCGAAACCGACCCCGGCGGACGCAAGACCGTCACCTACACCCGGCGGACCTAGACATGCCGCGGCTGGACAGCGCGCAGGTCAAAGGCAGGGCGCGGCTCGGCGCTGAACTGCGCCCGGGTCGAGGGGGTGAGGTGCTTCGCGGCGCCCCTCGGCACCGGAGGGGGTTCCTACACGCCGCGCAGGTCGAGGGTGAGGCGACTCGTGGCGCCCTGGGTGAGGACGACCGGAATGCCCCAGTCCTGTTGGTACAGGTGGCAGGCAGCGTGCTCGGGCACCTCGCCGGTCTCCGGGTCACCGTCACACGAGGCCGCCTGCACCGACACGTGCAGGACGCCGTCGACCACGCTCGGGTCGAGGTCGAGCTGCCGGGTGAGGCCGGTCGCGCTGCCGCTGCCGCTGCGCAGCAAGCCCTCGGGCGTCGCCGAGACCATGAGCCTGGTCGGGTCCCCCCAGCGGTGGTCGAGCTTCTGGCCGGTCGGGGGCGTGAAGCTCACGGTCAGGGTCACCGCACCCGGGGCGATCTCGGTGCGGGGCCGCTGCGTCCGGTGGGCCAGTCCGTCGACGCGCTGGGCCTTGTCCGGCAAGGGGATCCGCACGAGCTCGTGCGCCGCGGACTCGACGACGACCAGCCGAGCGCGGCCATCGTCGTCCGGCTCGACGACGGCGTCCGACGGCTCGCGCAGTCCGCTGGCCAAGGTGGTCACCTCGAGCGCGACCGGGTCGAACCGGCGGATGGCGCCGTTGTAGGTGTCGCTGATGGCCACGGAGCCGTCGGGCAGGACCGTGACGCCCAGCGGGTGCTGGAGCAGCGCCTGGTCGGCTGCGCCGTCACGGTGGCCGAAGTCGAACAGTCCCTGCCCCACGTGCGTGCGCACCACGAAGCCGTCGTCGGTGAGGTCGAGCGAACGCAGCGCGGACGTCTCGGAGTCGGCAACCCACAGCCGCGACCCGTCGGGCGACACCGCCAACCCGGAGGGCTGCGCAAACCACGCCTCGTCGGCTGCGCCGTCGCGCACACCCTCGGCGGAGGTCCCGGCCAGGACGGCCACCGTGTTGTCGGCAGGGTCGGTCGCCAGGTGCAGGGCCCAGAGCTGGTGGACGCCCGCCATCGCCACGACCACCCGGTCGATGAACCACGCGACGTCCCACGGGGTCGACAGGTCCTGCTTGAGGGCCGGACCGCTGCCCGAGCGTTCGCGCAGCTGACGCCCGGTGCCGGCCAGGACCGTCCAGGACCCGTCGGCCAGGCGCAGGCCCTTCACCTGGTGGTGGACGGAGTCGGCCACGACCACGTCATAGCCCACCCGCTGCGCGGTCTCAGGGGGCAGCACCAGCACGCCCTGCGGTTCGTTGAGGGCACCCGCACCACCGAACCGGCGCCGCTCGGTCGCCAGGTCGGGCTCCAGCCACACGACCTCGTGGTGGGTGGTGTCCGACACGAGGAACGAGCCGTCGGGCAGGGTCGCGGCCTTGCCCGGGAACCGCAGGGCGGTCTGCTCGGGTGTCGGCACGACGTACGGCGAGTCGCCCTGGCGCAGGGTTCCCTTGGCGCGGTGCTCCTCGACCAGTTCCTCGACGAGCACCGACAGCCCGTGGGCGTGGCCCTCCCCCGACATCGAGGCCGCGATGTAGCCCTCGGGGTCGATCACGACGAGGGTCGGCCAGGCGCGCGCGGTGTAGGCCTGCCACGTCGCGAGCTCGGGGTCGTCGAGGACGGGGTGGTGCACGGCGTACCGTTCGACGGCCGCGGCGAGGGCGTCGGGGTCGGCCTCGTGCTCGAACTTGGGCGAGTGCACCCCGATGAGCACGAGGGAGTCCGCGTACTCCTGCTCGAGGGGGCGCAGCTCGTCGAGGACGTGCAGGCAGTTGACGCAGCAGAAGGTCCAGAAGTCGAGGACCACGATCCGGCCGCGCAGGTCGACGAGGGACAACGGCGTCCCTCCGGTGTTCAGCCAGCCGCGCCCCACGAGCTCTGGCGCGCGCAACCGGGCGGCCGCCCGCAGCGAAGCCGTCACAGCCGACGGTCCCGCAGCACGGGGAACTGCTCGCGCCAGGCCGTCACCGCGTCGAGGTCGACCTCGACGCTGAGCACGGCCTCGGCGGTCCCGGCCATGGCGAGCGCCTCACCCTTGGCGTCGATGACTTGGGAGTGGCCGCCCATCTCGGTGCCGGCGTGGGTGCCGGCCGTGTTGCAGGCGATCACGACGCACTGGTTCTCGATGGCGCGGGCGTGCGCGAGCAGGGTCCAGTGACGCACGCGCGCCGCCGGCCAGGCCGCCGGCACCACGAAGGCCACCGCTCCGGCATCGAGCTGTCGACGGTAGAGCTCGGGGAAGCGCAGGTCGTAGCAGGTCGACAGGCCGGCCGACCCGCCCCCGCCCGGCAGGTCGACGAGGACGACGTCCTCGCCGGGATCCATGAGCGTGGGTTCGCCCGCCCCGAAGCCGAACCGGTGGATCTTGCGGTATGTCGTGAGCAGGCTCCCGTCCGGACCGTAGACGAGCGAGGTGTTCCAGAGGCCGCGACCGTCGGTGCCGACCTCACCCGTGGTGGGGCGCTCGACGATCGAGCCCGCGTGGAGCATGACCCCGGCGTCGCGGGCAGCGGCCGACATCGCGGTGCCGATGGGCCCGTCGACGGGCTGGGCGCGCTCCCCCCACTCGCGGTACGAGAAACCGCCGGGCCCCCACAGCTCGGGCAGCACGACGAGGTCGTGCCCGGCCTGGGCGCGGACCAGCGCGGCGACGCGCTCGACCCGCTCGTCCAGCGGCTCCTCGTCGCCGTAGGCGACCTGCACGACTGCAACTCGCATGCTCAGCTCCTGCCTGGGTCGTCGGTGGGATCGTCGGCGGTGGCGCGATCTGCTCGGGGGCCGGCGTGCGGTCCGGTTCGCTGCTCGTGGCGCTTCTTGAGGTCCTGCAAGTGTGCGTTGTAGGCGGCCAGCTCCGCATCCCCGTCGCGGTCGGCCTGCCGGTCCTTGCGCCTGGTTTCGGCGCGGTCCGAGCGCACCCAGGCGATGGCGACGAGCAGCGTCAGGGCCACCGTCGGCGCCTCACCGATTCCCCAGGCGATCGCGCCCGCCTCGTGCTGGTCGCCGAGCGGGTCGGTCATCCAGGGCAGCTTGACGGCCTCGAAGAACTCGGGGGCCAGCAACGTCGTCGACCCGGTCATGACCACCCCGAAGAAGGCGTGGAACGACATGGTCGCGAACAGCACCACGAGCAACATGAGCGGCGGCCACTTCTTCGGTCCCGGGTCGATGCCGATGAGCACCCACACGAACAGGTACCCCGTCGTGAGGAAGTGCAGCATCATCAGGACGTGCCCGGTGTGGGTTCGCAGCGCCAGCTCGAACAGCGGCGAGTAGTAGAAGATCGCCAGGCTGAAGAAGAACAGCGCCGCGGCCACGACCGGGTTGGACAGCACGCGAAGCGCTCGCGAGTGGACGACCTGCAGCACCAGCTCACGAGGGCCCCACGTCTTGTCAGGTCGGGGCTGGAGGGCGCGCAGCGCCAGCAGGATCGGCGCGGCCGGCACGAGCAGCAGCGGCACGAGCATGGCCACGGCCATGTGCATGAGCATGTGGGTCGAGAAGAGCACCGCCCCGTAGACGCCGGGCGCCCCGCACGTCGCGTAGACGAACACGGCCCAGCCGAGGACCCAGAGGACGAGGCGGTGGGCGGGCCAGGCGTCGCCCCGGCGGCGCAGCCGGAGCCAGGCGGCGAGGTACAGCCCCACGGCCAGGAGCGCGAGCCCCAGCCAGAGCCAGTCGGTGCGCCAGGTCGTCAGCCAGGACGAGGCCTCGAGGCGTGGCGGGGCCGGGTAGCCGGTGAGCGAGAACGCGGGCGAGGCGTCCTGGAGGGCTTCGTCGGGCACGGGTGGCGCGCTGCGCGACAGCGCGACTGCCACGCCCACGGCGATGCCCATGACGACGAGCTCGGCGACGACCAGCCGCACGAACGCCGCCGTCGCGGAGCCCACGGAGCCCGCGGAACCCGCGGAACCCGCGGAGCCGACGGAACCCGTGGAACCAGCCGAGGCCGCGCCGGTCGCACTTCTCGGGGCACGCAACGCGGGCAGGAGGGAGCGGCGGTGGCGCCACCCGGCATACCCCAGGAGCAGGAGGGCCACGGTCTTGACCACCAGGAGCAGGCCATAGCGGGATCCGAGGTCGGACCACCCGTTCACGCGGATGAAGGCGCTCTGCACCCCCGACAGCGCCACGGCCGCGAAGCACCAGCCGGCGAGCACCGAGAAGCGCTCGACCGTGGGCGCGAGGTCGCGACCCAGCGTGGGACGCATGACGGCGAGAGCAACCAGGCCCCCGACCCAGACGGTGACGCCGACCAGGTGGACGGCCAGGGCGTTGACCGCCGTGCCGTGGTCCTCGGCGCCGGCGGCGTGACCGGCGAGGGCGAGCGGGAGCAAGCCGACGACGGCGATGGCGGCAAGCCAGGCCATGCCGGTGCGCGTGCGGGCGACGGCCGCGCCTGCACTCACCAGGGCGGCGGCGATCGCGGTCAGCAGGACGACCCGGATCGACTCGAGCTCGAACGCGAAGGTCATGAACTGCTGGGTGAACGACGGGTCGCTCAGCGGCACTCCCGACAGGACGGCCAGGGAGAACACCGCGGTGACGACCCCGGCGAGCGCCCAGACCGCCGCCGCGACGGCCGCCAGGCGAGTGGCGTCGACCCGCCGGTGGGTACGGGTGGTCTCGGGCATGAGGAAGGCCGCCTGGACGAGCAGCCCGATGGTCGTTGCCGCCGCGAGGTCGTGCACGACCCGGGCATAGAGGACGCCCCACCGGGCGACCGTGCCGGGGTCGGCAACCACCGGTGCCGCCGCAGCCTGCCCCACGGCTGCCGCGAGGGGCAGCGCGACCGCGGCAGCCAGCACGAGGGCAGCTGCCGGGGGCCGGGCCGGGACCGCTGCAGGGACGCTCATGCGGACCAGCCTAAGTAGGGTGGGGTCATGCCCCTGCACCCGGCAGCACCCGACGACCTCGCTGGGCTCGTTGCGGCCTATCAGCAGACGACCCAGGCGGTGGTCGACCTGGGCCGGTCCTGCACGCAGGAGGACTTCGCCAAGCCCACTGCCTGCCCGGGGTGGACCGTCAAGGACCAGATCTCGCACGTCGTCGGGCTCGAGTCGTGGCTGCACACCGGGGACGTCCCCCAGGTCGACGTCCCGGACTACGACCACCTGCGCCACGAGGCCGGCCGGTTCATCGAGCGTTCGGTCGAGATCCGGCGCCCGCTCAGGGCCAGCGCGATCGTCGACGAGCTGGAAACCCTTGCGGCACAACGGGTCAAGCAGTTCAGCGCACCCGACATGACTCTCGACACCGTGGTGCGGGGCGCGTGGGGGCCGGCACCCGCGGGCGACAACCTGCGCACCCGCATCCTCGACATCTGGACCCACGAGCAGGACATCCGCCAGGCCCTGGGTCGCCCCGGCGACCTCGACTCGGGGGGCGCGGCGGTGTTCATGGACCTGCTGTTCGCGGCTCTGCCCCGGCTCGTCGCACGCGAGGCTGCCATCCCGCCCGGGAACGTCGTCATCATCGACGTCACCGGCCCGATCCTGGGGCGCGCCGGTGTGTGGGTCGACGAGGGCACCGAGGGCAAGGCACGCGGCATACCCCTGTTCTCCGGGGTCGCGCACGACGGTGACCCGCACGACGTCTTCACCACGATCACGCTGTCGACCGACGCCCTCACCCGACGGGCCGCAGGCCGCGGCGGGGTCGACGACATCCACTTCACGGTCCACGGGGACGAGGACGTCGCCCGCCGGGTCCTCGAGCACCTGCCGTTCGTCCCCTAGGCGGGGCGCGGCCACGAGCCGCATTGCTTGCACATCACAACCATCTCGTGATACTTGTATGCCGCAAGCAATCTTTCGTCCGAAGGTCCAGCCATGTCCACCTCACCTCCCGGGTCGCGCGGTGCCGATGGCCCCGGTTCCTCGTTGGACCGGGCCACCGCCGAACGCGTCAGCCTCGGGTTGATCCGCGTCATGAAGCTCATGCAGGCCCTGCGCCAGCACGCGCCGCGACAGCACCCCGCCGTCGACACGGCCGCCTACCCGGTGCTGTTCACGCTCGCCGCGGAGCCGCAGCGGGTGTCGAACCTCGCCGAGCTGGTCCACTCCGACGTCTCGACGGTCAGCCGCCAGGTGTCGACGCTGGCAGCCCACGGGCTGCTCGAGAAGGTCAGCGACCCCGAGGACGGGCGCGCGCAGGTCGTCCGGCTGAGCACCGAGGGCGAGGCGCTGGTCGCGCGGATCCAGCACACGCGCAACGAGTGGTTCGCCACCCTGCTCGCCGACTGGGACCACGACGACGCCGCGGACTTCGCCGCCCACCTCGAGCGCTTCGGCGCCACCCTCCTCGAGGTGCGCGAGCAGGCCACCGGCCGAAGCCGCCCCGACGCACCCACCACCAGCACGTCCCCCACCAGCACGTCACCCACCAACACGTCCCCCCACTCGCACAGCACGGAGAACTGACATGGCAGCTGCCGCCCCCGCCCGTCCCGACGGGCCCCTGACCCACCGCCAGATCGTCACGATCCTCGTCGGGCTGATGATGGGCATGTTCCTCGCTGCCCTCGACCAGACGATCGTGGCCACCGCGATCCGGACGATCGCCGACGACCTCAAGGGGCTCGACGAGCAGGCCTGGGCGACCACGGCCTACCTCATCACCTCGACCATCGTGACGCCGCTCTACGGCAAGCTGTCCGACATCTACGGCCGCAAGAGGTTCTTCTCGGCCGCGATCACGATCTTCGTCATCGGTTCGGTCCTGTGCACCCTGTCGCAGACGATGTTCCAGCTCGCGTTCTATCGCGCGGTCCAGGGCCTCGGCGCCGGCGGGCTCTTCTCGCTCGCGCTGGCCATCATCGGTGACATCGTGCCGCCGCGGGAGCGCGCCAAGTACCAGGGCTACTTCCTCGCGGTCTTCGGCACCTCGAGCGTGCTCGGACCGGTCATCGGCGGCTTCTTCGCCGGTCAGTCCCAGATCCTCGGGGTCGACGGCTGGCGCTGGGTGTTCCTCGTCAACGTGCCGATCGGCATCGCCGCCCTGCTCGTGGTATCGCGCACGCTGCACCTGCACCACACCCGGCTCGACCACCGCATCGACTGGTGGGGTGCCGCCACGCTGACCCTCGGCCTCGTGCCGCTGCTGCTCGTCGCCGAGCAGGGCCGCGACTGGGGCTGGGGATCCGGTCGCTCGATCGCGTGCTTCGTCGTCGGCATCGTCGGGGTCATCGCGTTCCTGCTCGTGGAGCGGGCGATGAAGGACGAGGCGCTGCTGCCGCTCACGCTGTTCCAGGAGCGGACGGTGGCGGTTGCGTCCGGCGCCTCGGTGCTCATCGGCATGGCGATGTTCGGTGGCCTGGCGTCGTTGCCGCTCTACCTGCAGATCGTCAAGGGTGCGTCGCCGACCAAGGCGGGGCTGCTCCTGCTGCCCCTGACCCTCGGCATCATGGCCGGCTCGATCATCTCCGGCCAGATCATCAGCCGGACCGGGCGCTACCGCCGGTTCCCGATCATCGGGTCGGCCCTGCTCGCCATCGCGCTGTTCGTCTTCCACTTCATCAAGGCCGACACCCCGCTGTGGCAGACCAGCATCGTGATGGTCGCCTTCGGGCTCGGGCTCGGCTTCAACTTCCAGCCACTGACCCTGGCCGTGCAGAACGCCGTCTCGCCCCGGTTGATCGGCGTCGCCACCTCCTCGGCGACCTTCACCCGGCAGATCGGCGGCACGCTCGGCACCGCGGTCTTCCTGTCGATCCTGTTCTCGACAGTGCCCGACAAGATCCAGTCGGCGCTCAAGGCCTCGGCCGGCACCAAGGACTTCCAGGCCGCCATGGCCGACCCGGCGAACGCCGAGTTCGCCAAGGGGCTGCAGTCCGCCGCGGGCCAGGCCGGCGGGACGGCCGGCGGCGTCCTCAAGGACAGCTCGTTCCTGAACGACCTCGACCCGCGACTGGCGAAGCCGTTCCTGCAGGGCTTCTCCGACTCCATGGACCTGGTCTTCCTCGTGGGCGCCGGAGTCATGCTGGTCGGCTTCCTGGTGATGCTGCTCCTGCCGCACGTCGAGCTGCGCGGCGGGTCGGCCTACTCCGAGCGGGCCGCCGACAAGGCTGCTGCCGACAAGGCCGACGCGGACAAGGCCGACGCCGACAAGGCCAGCGCCGACCAGGCCGACGCGGACAGGGCCGACGCGGCAGCAGCGGCCACCCCACCGGTCTGACGCCCACAGAGGCCATCAGAAAGCCGACAACGCGCCGGGACTTCCCGGCGCGTTGTCGGCTTTCGCGTGTCAGCGTGGTGCGGCGTCAGCCCCAGACGAGTCCGCGGGCCGGGTCGGCCAGGATCGCGCCCACGTCGGCGATGAACTTGCTGCCGAGCTCGCCGTCGACCAGTCGGTGGTCGAACGACAGCGCGAGCTGGGTGACCCACCGCGGCTCGATCGTCTCGGTGCCGTCGGCGGCCGTGACCACCCAGGGCTGCCGCCGGATCGCGCCGAACGCGAGGATCGCCGACTCACCGGGGTTGATGATCGGGGTGCCGGTGTCGACGCCGAACACACCCACGTTGGTGATGGTGATCGTGCCGCCCGACATCTCGGCCGGCTGGGTGCGTCCCTCGCGGGCGGTCGCCGTCAGCGCGCCGATGGCATCGGCCAGCTGGCGCATCGACATCTGGTCGGCGTCCTTGATGTTCGGGACGATGAGGCCACGGGGCGTGGCTGCGGCGATGCCGAGGTTGACGTAGTTCTTGACCACGATCTCCTGGGCGGCCTCGTCCCACGTCGCGTTGATCTCGGGGTGACGGCGGATCGCGACGGTCATGGCCTTGGCCAGCACCAGCAGGGGCGTGACCTTGACGTCCTTGAACTCGCGATCCTTCTTCAGTCGCTCGACGAGCTCCATGGTCGCCGTCGCGTCGATGGTGACCCACTCGGTGACGTGCGGAGCGGTGAACGCCGAGCCCACCATCGCCTGCGCGGTCATCTTGCGCACGCCCTTGATCGGGATACGCGTCTCGCGCTCGCCGCCGCGGGTGAACACCGGTGCCACGTATGCCGCCGGGCTCGCGCCCGCCGCAGCCGCCGGTGCCGCCGTGGTCGGCTGCCCGGCCTCGGTGCCACGCGAGGCGTGCGCCTCGACGTCGGCGCGCGAGATGATGCCGCCCTCACCGGAGCCCGCGACCTGGGCGAGGTCGACGCCGAGGTCCTTGGCGAGCTTGCGCACGGGCGGCTTGGCCAGTGCGCGGGCTCCACCCTCGGCGGCGGCACCCTCAGCCGCGCCACCCTCACGGGCCGCCGGAGCGGTGGGCAGGGTCCCCACCGGCTGCTCGGCGCGGGCGCTCGTGGGCCGCTGGACGGCCGGGGCCACCGCACCCGCCGCCGCACCCGCGTCCTTGCGAGGACGGCGCTTGGCCTCGGTCTGCTTGACGCCGTAGCCGACGAGGACGGCCGTGCGACCGGTCGACGTGGTGCCGCCGATCTTGCCCTCCTCGATCTCCTCGTCCTCGGAGGCGGCTGCCGCAGCGGCCGCCATCTTGGGGGCGGGAGAGCCCTCGATGCCGGGCTCGACGGCGCCGGCCGCAGGTGCGTCCTGGACGGGGGCCGCGCCAGCCTGCGCCGGTCCGCCCGCGGTGTCGACGGAGATGATCGGCGTGCCGACCTCGACCGTGTCGCCCTCGGAGACGTGCAGCGCGGTGACGGTGCCGGCGAACGGCACCGGCAGCTCGACGAGCGACTTCGCGGTCTCGATCTCGACGATGATGTCGTTGACCTTGACCGTGTCGCCGACCTTGACGTTCCAGGTGACGATCTCGGCCTCGGTCAGGCCCTCACCGGGGTCCGGGAGCTTGAACTCTTTGACTGCCATGGGTTGCGCGCCCCTCTCAGAAGGCCAGCGAGCGGTCGACGGCGTCGAGGACGCGGTCGAGGTCGGGGAGGAACTCTTCCTCGAGCTTGCTGGGCGGGTACGGCAGGTTGTAGCCGCCGACCCGCAGCACCGGGGCCTCGAGGTGGTAGAAGCACCGCTGCTGCAGCGCTGCCGCGATCTCGGCGCCGAGGCCGAGGAAGGTCGACGCCTCGTGCACGACGACCGTGCGGCCGGTCTTCTCGACCGACGCGGCGACCGTGTCGAGGTCGAGCGGGCTCAGCGAGCGCAGGTCGATGACCTCGAGGTTCTTGCCCTCGGCGGCGGCGGCCTCGGCCGCCTGCAGGCAGGTCTTGACCATGGGGCCGTAGGCGACGAGCGTCGCGTCGGTGCCCTCACGGCATACCTGGGCCTTGAGCAGCTCTCGGGGCGCGGCGGACTCGTCGACGTCGCCCTTGTCCCAGTAGCGGCGCTTGGGCTCGTAGAACAGCACCGGGTCGTCGGACTCGATGGCCTGCTGGATCATCCAGTAGGCGTCCTCGGCGTTGGAGCAGCAGACGACCTTGAGCCCCGCGGTGTGCGCGAAGTAGGCCTCGTTGGACTCGGAGTGGTGCTCGACCGCGCCGATGCCGCCACCCACGGGGATGCGGATGACCATCGGCAGCTTGATCTTGCCGAGGGAGCGGGCCCGCATCTTGGCGACCTGGCTGACGATGTGGTCGAACGCGGGGTAGATGAACCCGTCGAACTGGATCTCGACGACCGGGCGGTAGCCGCGCAGCGCCATACCGATCGCGGTGCCGACGATGCCTGCCTCGGCGAGCGGGGTGTCGATGACGCGGTCCTCGCCGAAGTCCTTCTGGAGGCCGTCGGTGACGCGGAAGACGCCACCGAGCTTGCCGATGTCCTCACCCATGAGGACGACCTTGGGGTCGCGCTCCATGGCGGCGCGCAGGCCGTTGTTGATGCCCTTGGCGATCGTCATGGTGCCCATCAGTGACCACCCTCCTGCGCGAAGCCGGCGTGGTAGGCCGCGAACTCCTTGCGCTCGGCCTCGACGACCGGGTGCTCCTCGACGTAGATGTGGTCGAACATCGAGTCGGGGGTGGGGTCGGGCATCGACAGGCAGCCCTCGCGGACCTGGCCGGCGAGCTCGTCGGCCTCGGCGTCGATCGCGTCGAAGAACGCCTGGTCGGCCTTCTTGGTGTGCACGAGGTAGGACTTCAGGCGCTCGATCGGGTCGCGGTGCTTCCACACCTCGACCTCGGCGGAGACGCGGTACTTGGTGGGGTCGTCGGAGGTGGTGTGCGCACCCATCCGGTAGGTGTAGGCCTCGATGAAGGTCGGGCCGTTGCCGGAGCGGGCGGCGTTGAGCGCCTGGGTGGCCACGGCATAGACCGCGAGCACGTCGTTGCCATCGACCCGCACGCCGGGGAAGCCGAAGCCGCGGGCCCGTTGGTAGAGCGGGATGCGGGTCTGGCGCTCGTTGGGCTCGGAGATGGCCCACTGGTTGTTCTGGCAGAAGAACACGACCGGGGCGTTGTTGACCGCGGCGTAGACGAAGGCCTCGTTGACGTCGCCCTGGGCGCTGGCGCCGTCACCGAAGTAGGCGATCACGGCGGCGTCGCGCTCGTCGTCACCCGTGCCGACGTCACCGTCGCGCTGGATGCCCATGGCGTAGCCGGTCGCGTGGAGGGTCTGCGCGCCGATGACGATCGTGTAGAGGTGGAAGTTCTTCTCGTTCGGGTCCCAGCCGCCGTGGTTGACGCCACGGAAGAGGCCGAGCAGGTTCAGCGGGTTGACCCCGCGGCACCAGGCGACGCCGTGCTCGCGGTAGGTCGGGAAGGCGTAGTCCTGCGGACGCATCGCGCGACCGGAGCCGACCTGCGCCGCCTCCTGGCCGAGCAGGCTGGCCCAGATGCCGAGCTCGCCCTGGCGCTGGAGCGCGGTGGCCTCGGCGTCGACGCGGCGGATGAGGACGAGGTCGCGGTAGAAGCCGCGCAGGTCCTCGTCGGTCAGGTCCTTGACGTACTCGTCGTACTCGGTGTTCTCGACGCGCTGACCCTCGGGCGTGAGCAGCTGGACCATCTCGGGTCCGCCGTCACCGACCTCGGGGACCGGGGCGGTCAGCTCGGCGAGCACCTCGTCCTCATGGTCGACGCTCGTGGCGCCGGCGACTGCGTTGTCGCTCACTGGAACTCCTTCTTCACCCGGGCGGGGTCTCCGCCGGCGTGTGGCGGCTGGTGTGGGGCGCGCTTGTGGCGGCGCTCACAGGTTGGCCTTGCAGGGCCAAGATATCGGGACGACCGAAAATCTCAGAATCCGGACTCTTCCGGGCTCGCCACCAGCAAAGTCGTATGGCGCGCGGCGGGTCAGGTGAGCCGCGACTGGCTGCGCCACAGGTCGATCCCGGCCTCGACGGCGTCACGGTCGATCTCGGCCAGCTCGTCGTCGCTGAACCGCAGGTTGGCCACGGCGGCGGCGGAGTCCTCGAGCTGCTCGACCGACGACGCCCCGATGAGCACCGACGTCACCCGCTCGTCGCGCAGCGCCCAGGCGAGGGCCATCTGCGCGAGCGACTGACCGCGCTCCTGGGCGATGTCGTTGAGTTTGCGGACGTGGGCCAGCGTCTCGTCGGTGAGCAGGTCCGGTGACAGCGACTTGCCCTGGCTGGCGCGCGAGCCCTCGGGGATGCCGGCGAGGTACTTGTTGGTGAGCATCCCCTGGGCCAGCGGGCTGAAGGCGATGCAGCCGATGCCCTCGCTGCCGAGGACGTCGAGCAACCCACCCTCGATCCACCGGTTCACCATCGAGTAGCTCGGCTGGTGGATGAGCAGCGGAACCCCCATGTCCGCCAAGATCGTGCGCGCCCGCTCGGTGAGCTCAGGCCCGTAGCTGGAGATGCCGGCATACAGCGCCTTGCCCTGGTGGACGATCGAGGCGAGCGCCCCCATGGTCTCCTCGAGCGGGGTGTCGGGGTCGGGCCGGTGGCTGTAGAAGATGTCGACGTAGTCGAGCCCGGTGCGCTGCAGGGTCTGGTCGAGGCTGGCGACGAGGTACTTGCGCGATCCGCCGTCGCCGTACGGCCCGGGCCACATGTCCCAGCCCGCCTTGGAGCTGATGACCAGCTCGTCGCGGTAGGGCTCGAAGTCCGCCGCGAAGTGCCGGCCGAAGTTCGCCTCGGCGCTGCCGTACGGGGGCCCGTAGTTGTTGGCCAGGTCGAAGTGGGTGATGCCGATGTCGAACGCGCGGCGCAGGATCGCACGCTGGACGTCGAAGGGCTTGTCGTCGCCGAAGTTGTGCCACATGCCGAGCGAGATCGCCGGTAGCCGCAGGCCCGAGGTGCCGACCTTGCGGTAGGGCATCGGGCCGTAGCGGTCAGGACGGGCGAGGTAGGGCGGGAGCCAGGTGTCGACCATGGGAGCCAGCCTAGGATGTAGCGATGAGGACAGCGCGTTCGCTGCTGGTAGTGGGCCTCCTGCTCGCCGTGGCGGCGTGCGGGAGCAGCTCGACCGTGCCCGGCGGATCCGGCTCCACGACCCCCACCTCGACGCCGGTCGAGGACCTCACCCTGACCCCCATGCCGGGCGCCCCTCCCATCACGGTGAGCGGCACGGTGTCCGACGGGGTCGAGGCCGGCTGCGTGGTGCTCACCACGGACGACGGCACCTACACGCTCATAGGCCAGACCCGGGGGCTCACCGCGGGCCGGCAGGTCACGCTGCGCGGTGTCCCGGCTCCCGACGTGCTCACCACCTGCCAGCAGGGCACCCCGTTCCGCGTCCTCGAGGTGCTCTGAGACGCCCTGCCCGGTCGCCCATGGCTTCGCCGCACACGAGGAGGCGGGTATGCCGGGTGGTGACCACCCGGCATACCCGCCTCTTTCGTGGGACGCTCGCAGATCAGGGGGCGGTGACCGCCCCGACCAGCACCAAGCCGGTGCCGAGCACTGCGCCCTGCTCCGACACGACGCGCATCTCACCGAACAGCTGGCGACCGGGAGCCGGCGCCGAGCTGGCGGTGACCGAGCCGGTGACACCCGTCGACCCACCCGGGGCGAGGCTGAAGGCGGTCGCGGGGACCGTCAACGAGCCGAGCGCCGGGCTGACGAAGAGGTCGACGTAGTCGTACGCCGTCGTGCCCGCCGGGACCGCGTACCCGTCGACCCGCACGGTGTAGACACCGGCCGGCGGGTTGGCGATGGTCACGGACTCCTCGGAGTCACCGTCGGCCTGCTGGGCCACGACCGCCCCGCCACGCAGGACGAAGAGGTCGAGGTCGGCGCCCGGGTCGGACGTCTTGCCGATGGTCGCGGTGAAGCGCGTCGCGCCCGCCGGGACCGTCACGGTGTACTCCTGCACCTCGTGGTTCGCGATCGTCGGACGCCCCGTCTTGGAGCTGCCGAGCGATCCGCCTGCGGGGGTCGCCGTGACCTGGCCGAAGGCGTTCGTCACGGTCCAGCTGACCGGTGCCGGCACGCCGGTGGTCGCCGAGGCGATCGTCTGGCTCGCCGGGTCGACGACGACACCCTGGGCCGCGGCCGCGATGGTGAACGGGTTGACCAGGTTCGGCGTCGTGCGCCGTGCCTCTACCTCGAGCTCCCAGATGCCGGGCAGCGGGTTCGCGTAGGCACGCGAGGTGCTGTTGCAGCTGGGGGCGCTGAAGTTGGTGAAGCAGACCAGGGACGAGGTCGACTCCACCGGGACGCCGTACGGGTTGATGGCGATCCAGCGGACCTGGTTGCTGGCGCCGACGCCCGACAGGTTCACCTGCAGCGCCTTGGCGCCCTCCGGGACGGTGACGAACAGCTTCTTGACGAGGTTGCGCTCGACCGAGTCGGTCTTGCTGACCGAGAACGACGGTGCGACGAGGTCCTGCGAGAGGACCACGGTCAGCAGCACGCGCTGGTCCACCACGTTGGTCGCCGGGTCGTCGATCTCGAGGATCGCCGAGTGGGCTCCGGGCGTGCTGGTACGTGCCTTGACCGGGACGTCGACCGTCTCACCCTTGGGCATCGGACGGCTCGTCGTCGGCAGCGAGAACGTGCCGTCATTGCCCACGAGTCGCAGGCTGTGCGCGATCCGTCCGGCGCCACCGCTGGTGCGGGTGGCCTTGACGATGTACGTCTTGCTCTCGCCGGACACCTGACCGCCGTGGGCGGCGTCGCAGCGGTTGTAGACGCCCGTGCCCTGACCCGGGGTGGCCAGGAAGTCGGACAGCGGCGTGCAGACCGGGGCCGTGGTGGTGATGTCGTTGGCCACGGGCTTGGTCTTGAGCAGGCTCCACGCCCCGGGGACGTCGACCATGCCGGCGCCCTGGCCGATGGCCTCGACACCCTTGATGAAGTCGGCCGAGGTGTAGACCGAGTCACGGATCTGACGCGGGGTCACCGAGACGTTCGTGGCCTTGGCGGCCGAGAGCAGCAGCGCCACGCCACCGGCGGTCTGCGGCGAGGCCATCGACGTGCCGTTGAACATCGCGTAGCCCGGGGGCAGCGTGTAGCCGGCCTCGGGGACCGGTCCACCGGGCTGCCAGGTCGGGATCGAGGAGATGGCCGAGCCGGGGGCCGAGACGTTCGGCTTGAAGCCGCCGTCCTCACGCGGGCCGCGCGAGGAGTAGTTGTGCAGCGTCAGCGGGGTGCTGACCTCGGCCCCGTAGTTGGACAGCCACGTCTCCTTGGTGACCGACGAGGCCACCGAGATGACCTTGGTCGCCACGGACGGGTCGCCGATGGTGTTGATGCCGGGGCCGCTGTTGCCCGCCGAGATGACGAGCTGGACGCCACCGTCGATGAGGGCGTCGTAGAGGGTGGCCCGGGCGTTGTTGCCGTCGTTGAGGGCGGGGAGGCCACCGATCGACATGTTGACGACGTTGACGCCGCGCTTCTCCACGAGGTCGACCATGCCGTCGGTCAGCGCGACCGCGGTGCAGCCACCGCCCCACGAGCAGGCCCGGCTCGAGACGATCTTGGCGCCGGGCGCCTGACCGTCCATGGCCCCGCCGAAGAGGCTGTGGCCCGCTGCGATACCCGAGACGTGCGTCCCGTGGGCTGCCTCGACGACGCCGATGTTCACGAAGTCGGCCTTCTGGCCGGGCAGACCCGCGGGCGCCAGGTCGACGTCCTCGCGGTACTCGACGACGAAGGGCATCGACTCGGCGATCGCGGTCGCCGGGTTGTCGACGCCGAAGTGGCCGATGTCGAAGTTCTCCTTGTAGGGCCGCATCTTCTCGCCTGCCGAGAAGGTGAGGTCCTGGTTGGCGTCGACCCAGATGTCGTGGCTGGTCTCGTCGTAGAGGACGCCCCAGCGGTCGGTCGTGTCACCGTCGCGGTTGAAGTCACCGCCGGCCTCGTCGTTGAGCGAGATGTTCTCGGCGACGCGGTTGAACTTGAAGGTGCCGGCGCTGGGCGCCGTCCAGGTGGAACCGGAGGCGGTGAAGGTCGGCCCCGTGACGCTGGTGATCATGGCGCGCCACGAGCCGTCGCTGTCGAGCAGCGGGTGGGTGGCGGTGACCCAGTCGACGATCTTGCGCTCGCCGGTGCTCGTGGTCTGCAGCGCCGGGTGGTCGAGGTCGACGCCCGAGTCGATGACGCCGATGGTGATGCCGCGGCCGTCCCACGTGGGGTTGGCGTTCTTGAAGGCGATCGACCCGATGTCGCGGGTGGGCATGAACGGGTTGTCGTTCGGGGTGCCGGCGCCGGGGCCGGCCACCGCGGCGGCAGCAGCGCTGCCGGCGGGCTCGGCCTCGGGGCGCGGGAGCTGGATGGACTCGTTGAGGTCGACGGCGAGGATCGCGGCGGCCTTGGACACCGTGTCGACCTTGTCGGTCGGGACGCTCGCGCTGACGTAGCCGAACCGGTCGCTGACCTTGCTGATCCAGGCGCCGTTGGCCTTGAGGTCCTTGACGACCGAAGCCGTCTGGCCCTTCGTCGTCGCCAGCAGGAGCGTGACGCGCTCGGTGCCCTTGGCCCGGGCCTTGGCGAGCAGCTCGCGGTCGTGGGAGCCGAGCTTGTCCTTGGGGGAGACCTTCTTGGGCTTGCCCGTCCCGGCTGTGGCGCTGGGGGCCTTGCCTGCCTTGCTCGTGGGGTCTGCGGTTGCGGCGCCTGCCAGGGGTGCGGTCGCGGTGACGACCAGACCTGCAGCAGCGATTCCGGCAACCGTCGTGAGTCCGCGGCGCGCGATGCGTCGAGTCACGGTGGTGTCCTCTCGCTATCCCTGTGGTCCTCCGGCCGCAGGGCGTGCCCGGGGTGCCCGGGCAACCGGCAAAGTCTCACCTGCCGGACGCCCGCCGAACAGAGGCGAAGGAGCGAGGACGGGTAAATTCTTGGTCAGGAGTTCGACGGCGTTTGCGCAGGCCAGGGGTCGTGACGTTCGACTGGCTCAGCCGGCTGGGGCGATGTTCTGGTTGTGGCGGAACACGTTCTCCGGGTCCCACACCGCCTTGATCGCACGCAGGCGGGCGAGCTTGCCCTCGCCGAAGGCGCTCTCCACCCGCTCCTTGCCCTCGTCGCCGATGAAGTTGAGGTAGACCCGTCCCGACGTCCACGGCTTCATCGCCGTCGCGAGGGCGCGGGTGTGGGAGATGTTGGCCTCCGTGTCGGCCGGGTCGGGCCACATCGACAGGTAGTGGATGTTGAACGGCGCCTGGCGCTCCCCGAAGGCAGTGGCCTCCTCCGGGACGCGAGCGACGGCGCCCCCACCGGGCACGACGATGACCTGGCTCAGCGGCGACACGGGCGAGGTCGCCAGGGTCGCGAGGGTCTCCACGGCCTCGTCCGGCAGCTCGTCGAGGAAGTCGGCCGTCCAGTAGTTCTGCAGGCCGTGCGGGTTGGCCTCGTCGAGCAGCCGTTGCAGGGCCAGGTAGGGCATCGGCCCGACGTGGGCGAAGGCCGGCGGCCCGAAGCCCAACAGMGGGGCCAACGCCGCCTCGGCGTCCTCGAGCGCGCCGGTGTAGGCCACGATCACCCCGACGGCTGGCTTGCCACGAGCCGGCTCCGGCACCATCTCGATCGGCGGAGCGGTGATGAAGGCGACGCCCCCACCGACCTCGTCGGGAGCGTCGACGAAGAAGTCGCGGAAGTTGGCGAGCACGGCGGCTCCCATCGTCGGCGGGTACATGAGCATGCCACCGAAGACCATCGGCCCGATCGGGTGCAGCTGCAGGGTGAAGCGGGTGACGACACCGAAGTTGCCCCCTCCTCCCCGCAGGGCCCAGAACAGGTCGGGGTTCTCGGTGTCCGACGCCGTCACGATCCTGCCGTCCGCCGTCACCACCTGCGCCTCCAGGAGGTTGTCGCAGGTGAACCCCAGCCGGCGTTCCAGCCAGCCGCTCCCGCTGCCGAGCGCGAGGCCGCCCACGCCCGTCGTCGAGACGCGCCCGCCGGTCACCGCGAGGCCATGCGCCTGGGTGGCTGCGTCGAGCTCGCCCCACGTGCACCCGCCCCCCACCTGGGCGGTCGCCGTCTGCGGGTCGACCGACACGTCGCGCAGCCCGCGCAGGTCGACGCACAGCCCCCCGTCCACCACGGCCGAGCCGTTGACGGAGTGGCCGCCCCCGAAGACGGAGATCGGCAGGCCACTGGTCCGCGCATGCGCGATCGCCGCAGCCACGTCGTGCGCGCTTCGGCAGGTGGCGATCAGGGCCGGCGACCGGTCGATCATGGCGTTGAACACCCGCCGGGCCTCGTCGTACCCGTCATCGCCTGGTGTGAGCTGCTGGCCGGAGAAGTCCGGGATGGCGGGGCGGACGTCGGTCACATCGGTCATGGCAGGCCCTCCGGGGGAGTGTGGAGGCGACTTTCCTCCGGCCCGCAACCGATGAACTCCCCCAAAGGGACGACGGGCCGCGTCGGGCCGCCCGACCGCCCGAGTCAGCCCGGACCGACCGTCCGGGCCGACCGTCCGGGCCGACCGTCCGGGCCGACCGTCCGGGCCGACCGTCCGAGTCAGCCCGGCTCGACCGGGTTGTCCGCCAGGAAGTCGCCCGCCACCCGGATCAGGACGTCGTTGGCCTCGGTCTCGCCGATCGTGGCCCGCACGCCGTCGTTGCCGTACTGGCGCAGCGTCAGCCCGGCCTCCTGCGCGGCAGCCGCGAAGGCGCCAGAGCGTTCGCCCAAACCGAACCAGACGAAGTTCGCCTGGGTCTCGGGGATGAACCAGCCCTGGCCGCGCAGCTCCTCGACCACGCGGGTGCGCTCCGACACGAGGGCGTCGACCCGCTCCTGCAGCTCGTCGAACGCCCGCAGCGAGGCCACCGCGGCGGCCTGCGCGATCGAGTTCACGCCGAAGGGGGTCGCCGTCTTGCGGAGGGCCGCGGCCACGGGGGCGTGCGCCACGGCATACCCCACCCGCAGGCCGGCCAGCCCGTAGGCCTTGGAGAAGGTGCGCAGGACCATGACGTTCGGGCGGTCACGGTAGAGCTCGAGGCTGCGCGGCGCCTCGGGGTCGGTCACGAACTCGAGGTAGGCCTCGTCGATGACGACGAGCACGCGGGTGGGCACCGCGTCGAGGAACCTCTCCAGCTCGTCGTGGGTGACCAGTGGACCGGTGGGGTTGTTGGGGGTGCAGACGATGACGACCTTGGTGCGGTCCGTGATCGAGGCCCGCATGGCGTCGAGCCGGTGCCGGGCGTGGTCGTCGAGCCCGACCTGGACCGACTTGGCGCCGGCGAGCGCGGTGACGATGGGGTAGGCCTCGAAGGAGCGCCAGGCGTAGACGACCTCGTCGCCCGCGTCACAGGTGGCGGCGATGACCTGACCGAGGACCCCGACCGAGCCCGTGCCCGTCGCGACGTGCTCGACCGGGACGCCGAGGGTGGTGGCGAGCGCCTGGGTGAGCTCTGTGACGGCCATGTCCGGGTAGCGGTTGATGCTCCCCGCCGCGTCGCGCACGACGTCGAGGACCGAGGGCAGCGGCGGATAGGGGTTCTCGTTGGACGAGACCTTGTATGCCGTGACGCCCTCGGGCGCGGCCGCGGGCTTGCCGGGGACGTAGGCGGGCACCTGGTCGAGGGCCGCCCGCAGTCGGACTTCGCTGTCGCTCATGACGTCACTCTAGGGCGGCGCGTCTGCGGGCCCGGCGGTAGAGGTGCGGCTACCTGCCGGCCCCTGCGCCCGCACCCTTGCCGTGGACTGCGGTCAGTCGTCGTCGCCGTCGGGCAGGACCCAGCCGAGCACCATCGAGACCACGGTGATGATCAGGGCACCCAGGACCGCGTCCCAGAAGAAGTGCTGGATCTGAAACGACAGCCCCAGCGGCTCGGCGATCCACTCGGTGAGCTGGAGCATGAACGCGTTGACGATGAACGTGAACAGGCCCAGCGTCAGGATGATCACCGGGAAGCTCAGGAACTTGGCGATCGGCTTGACGACCGCGTTGACCAACCCGAAGACGAGGGCCACCAGCACGACGGTCGCGAACTTCGAGCCGAACTTGCCGTCGCCGAAGTCGAGGCCCGGCACCAGCCAGGCCGCCACCCAGAGGGCGACGGCGTTGACCGCGATCTTGATCAGGAAACCCATGGTCGTGATCGTGCCAGATGACTAGACGTGTCGGCGGGACGTGACGACCCGGAACCGGTTGGCCACGAACGCGGCGTCGACATAGGCCGAGTTCGCCGCCGGGTTGCCACCGGTGCCGTGGTAGTCGGAGAACGCCGCGGTCTGGTTGACGAACACCGGTCCCGTGAGGTTCTCGGACAGCGCCACCCCGGCGTCGGCGGCCGCGTCGCGAGTGGCGTCGAGGACGTCCTCGCTCGTCGAGTAGACCGCTGCCGTCATCGCGCCGTGCTCGCGCACCGTGTCACGGAACTGCGCGAGCGACTGCTCGGTGCCGCTCGTCGCGATGAGGAAGGTGACCGGACCGAAGCACTCCTGCGTGTAGACGTCCTCGCGACTCGCATCCATGCTCACCAGCCCGGGGGCCCGGACGATGGCGTCGGGGTATGCCGGGTGGGTGACCTCGCGGGAGTCGAGCACCACGGTGCCACCGGCCTCCTGCGCCAGGTCGGCGAGCCCGGCGGCGTTGGCGCGCACCCCGTCGTTGACGGTGGCGCCGAGCAGCTCGACCGCGCGGGCGTCGTCGCCGGTGAGCTTGCCGACCGCCGCGGCAAGCCGGCCACCGAACTCCTCGAAGGACAGGTGGCCCTCGTCGGTCTCGATGCCGTCGCGCGGGACGTAGATGTTCTGAGGGGTCGTGCACATCTGGCCGGAGTACAGCGTCAGCGAGAACGCGAGGTTGCCCAGCACGCCGCGCAGGTTGTCGGTCGAGTCGACGACGATCGTGTTGACGCCGGCCTTCTCGGTGTAGACGAGCTGACCGCGAGCAGCCCCCTGCTCCTCGAGCCAGCCACCGAACGCGGGGCCGCCGGTGTAGTCGACGATGCGGACCTCGTCCCGCTCGGCCAGCACCTTGGCGAGGCCCTCGCCGTCGGCCTCGGGCGCGAGCTGGACCAGGTCGGGGCTCAAGCCGGCCTCGGCGAGCACCGCACGGCATACCGCCACGCTGATGGCGAGCGGGAGCACCGCCCGCGGGTGGGGCTTGACGATGACCGGGTTGCCGGTGACGAGCGAGGCGAACAGCCCCGGGTAGCCGTTCCACGTCGGGAAGGTGTTGCAGCCGATGACGAGGGCCAGACCGCGCGGGACGATGCGGTAGTCCTTCTGCATCCGCAGCGGCGCCGGGTTGCCCTCCTTGTCACGGCCGGGCTTCTCCCAGACGACCGAGGCCGGCACGCGCTCCTGCTCGACGAGGCCGGCGACGATGGACTCTAGGGCACGGTCCTGGGCGTGCGGGCCGGCGGCCTGGAATGCCATGACGAACGGCTGGCCGGTCGTGTGCATCACCGAGTGGGCGATCTCGAACGACCGGGCATTGATCCGCTCGACCATCTCGACGCAGACCGCGGCGCGGGTGCGGGCGCCGGCGTCGCGCCACGCGGGGAGGGCATCGAGCGCAGCCGTGATGGCGCGGTCGACGTCGAGGTGCGGGTACGTGATGCCGAGCGCGGGACCGTAGGGCGAGACCTCGTCACCGACCCAGCCGCCGTCGGTCTGCGTCTCGCCCAGGGCGCCGAACGCGTTGTCGCGCAACGCCTCGTAGGCCGCCTGGCCGGCGTCCGCCGAACCCTCGCCGTAGACGCGGGGCGACGGTGACTCGGGGAAGCGGCTGAAGTAGGAACGGTCGGCGAGCGCCTGGGTCGCCTGGGCGAGGAGGTCGGCGTGCTTGTCGACGAGGGGGTGGCTCTGCTGGGACTGGCTGGGCGCCGTTGCCGTGGTCATGCAGCCATCGTAGACGGGGCGATGTGACAGCCAGACCGCCAGATGTCGCCAGCAGTGTCACATGCCGCCTCCGTTCCCCGACCGCCGTCTGGGACGATGGCGCCATGACGACGGGGTCGACGGGGTCGAACACTGCAGAGTCCCAGCGGGTGTCGGTGATCGGCGCCGGAGCGATGGGCGCCGGCATCGCCCAGGTCGCCGCGATGGCCGGCCACCCGGTGACCCTCGTCGACGCCGCCACCGGGGCCGCGGAGGACGGCGTGGCCCGGATCATCGGCAGCCTGCAACGGCTGGAGGCCAAGGGCCGGATCGACTCGGCACGCCTGGAGGCGGTCGCCGAGCGGCTGCACACCGTGACCGAGGTCGCGGACCTTCCCCCGTCGACCGTCGTGGTCGAGGCAGTCCGCGAGGACCTCGACACCAAGCAGGAGCTCTTCCGGATCCTCGGCGAGCACCAGCCCGCTGACACGCTGCTCGCGACCAACACCTCCAGCCTGGACATCGACGCGATCGGGGCCAAGGCGACCCGGCCCGAACGCGTGGTCGGCCTGCACTTCTTCAACCCGCCCCCCGTGATGCGGCTGGTCGAGGTCGTCCACGGCACCACCACCGACGAACTGACCCGCCGCACCGCCACCGACCTCGTCACCTCGTGGGGCAAGACGCCGGTCTCGTGCACCTCGACCCCGGGGTTCATCGTCAACCGGGTGGCGCGGCCCTTCTACGGCGAGGCCCAGCGGATGCTCGGCGTCGGGGTGGCCGACGCGGCGACGCTGGACGAGGCACTGCGCCGGGCCGGGTTCAGGATGGGGCCGCTGGAGCTCACCGACTTCATCGGCCAGGACGTCAACCTCGCCGTCGGCACCAGCGTCTGGGAGCAGACCGGGCGCGACCCGCGGTACGAGCCGGCGGAGCTCCAGCGCGACCTCGTCGCCGCGGGACGGCTCGGCCGCAAGACGGGTGAGGGCGTCTACCGCTACGGCACCGACGGCAAGCCGGTCGCCCCGCAGGTCCCGGACGAGACGCTGCTCGACCGGCTCGTCGGCGGTCCCGTCGAGACCGACCCGGTCGCCCGCACCCTGGCGATGCTCGTCAACGAGGCGGTCGACCTGGTCCGTCGCGGCGAGGCCAGCGCCGAGGACGTCGACATCGCGATGCGGCTGGGCACCAACTACCCCAGGGGTCCGATCGAGTGGGGTGCCGAGATCGGGTATGTCGTGGTGGCCGACCAGCTCGCGGCCCTGGACCGCGCGTTCCCCGGTGGGCGGTACCGGCCGAGTCCCGCGCTCGCCGAGCTGGCGGGTGCGTCGTGACCGGCGGTGACCGGCTCCAGCCGGACGCCCTCGACGACCCGAACGGCATCGACGACGGCGGCGACGCCGCACCGGGGAACGCGGTCGACCTCGGCCACGTGCGCCGGATGTGGGCCGACGACGCCGCCTCCCGGGCGCTCGGCATGGAGGCGACCGTCATCGAGGTCGACCACGCCGTGGTCCGGATGGAGGTCACCGCGGCCATGGTCAACGGCCACGACATCGCCCACGGCGGCTACTTGTTCACGCTCGCGGACTCGACCTTCGCCCTCGTGTGCAACTCCCGCGGTGAGCTCACCGTCGCCGCGGGCGCCGACATCACCTTCATCGCACCCGTGCACCTCGGGGACGTGCTGGTGGCGCGCGGCCGGGCCCGCGCGGCATACGGGCGCAGTGGCCTCACCGACGTCACGGTGACGCGCGAGTCGGACGGAGTCGTCGTCGCCGAGTTCCGCGGGCGCTCGCGCCACCTGCGCCGCTGAGGCCCCCAACCCGCCCCTGGTCTTCGGAGACTTCTCGGGGCCATCGCCCCGACAAGTCTCCGACGACCGCCCCGTGGGGGCGCATGGCTGGGGGCCGGGCCGGCGGCATACGGTGACACCATGCGCGTCTTGGTCACCGGCGGTGCCGGCTACATCGGGTCCCACACCGTCGTCCAGCTCGCGGCGGCCGGTCACGACGTCGTCGTCGTCGACAACTTCTCCAACGCCAAGCCGACGGTGGTCCCGCGGCTCGAGGCGCTCACGGGCGGTCCGCTCGAGGTCCACGCCTTCGACCTCACCGACCGCGACAAGATCGAGTCGCTGTTCGCGGAGCGCAAGTTCGACGCGGTGATCCACTTCGCCGGGCTCAAGGCCGTGGGCGAGAGCGTCGAGGTGCCGCTGGAGTACTACCAGACCAACCTCGACTCGACGTTCGCCCTCGTGCGCGCCATGCAGCGGCACGGCTGCTACCGGCTGGTGTTCTCGTCATCGGCCACCGTCTACGGCGAGCACGCTGAGCCACCGTTCACCGAGGACCTCCCGACGTCCGCGACCAACCCGTACGGCTGGACCAAGGTGATGATCGAGCAGGTGCTGCGCGACGTCGCCCGCACCGACGACCGCTGGCGGATCGCCCTGCTGCGCTACTTCAACCCGGTCGGCGCCCACGTCTCGGGCACCATCGGCGAGGACCCGTCGGGGACCCCCAACAACCTCATGCCCTTCATCGCCCAGGTGGCGGTCGGCAAGCTCGAGAAGCTCAGCGTCTTCGGTGACGACTACGACACCCCGGACGGCACGGCCCTGCGCGACTACATCCACGTCGAGGACCTCGCCGCCGGTCACCTCGCGGCCCTCACCAAGCTGGGCGCGACCGACGACGTCATCTCGACCTGGAACCTCGGCACCGGTCACGGCACCTCGGTGCTCGAGGTGCTCCGGGCATTCGAGAAGGCCTGCGGGCACGACCTGCCGCACGAGGTCGTGGGCCGCCGCGCCGGAGACGTCGCCGCCTCGTATGCCGACCCCTCCCGGGCCGAGCGCGAGCTCGGCTGGAAGGCCACGCGGACGATCGAGGACATGTGCGCCGACCAGTGGCGCTGGCAGCGCGGCAACCCCCTCGGCTACCCGGACTGAGCGGCGGCGCGGACCGGGCGGCGGCCCGGACCGAGCGGCTCCGCCGGACCCCTGCGAGCCCCGCCGCAGGGCTCGCGTTTGAATGGGTCCATGAGCAGCAGCCGTCCCTATCGCGTCACCGTCGTCTGCACGGGCAACATCTGTCGCTCGCCCATGGGGGAGTTCGTGCTGCGCGAGCGGTTCGAGGCAGCCGGGCTGGGGGACCGCGTGGTGGTGGACTCCGCGGGGACCCACTCGTGGGAGGTCGGCAACCCGGCGGACCCGCGCACGCTGGCGGTGCTCAGTCGCAACGGCCACGCGGACTTCGGCGGGCGGGACCACGTGGCCAGGCGCTTCGAGCGGACGTGGTTCGACGAGGTGGACCTCGTGCTGGCGGCCGACCGCGGCCACTTCCGCGAGCTCACGACGCTGGCACGTGGGGACGCCCAGCGGGACAAGGTGCGGATGTTCCGCTCCTTCGACCCGGTTGCTGCCGGTGACGACGACCTCGACATGGACGACCCCTGGTACGGCGACGACAGCTCGTTCGACCAGACCTATGCCGAGGTGGTGGCCGCGGCCGACGGCGTCGTGGAGCACGTGCGAGACGAGCTCGCCCGACGGAATAGTTGAATTTCGAACTAGGTTGAGTGGTCATGAGCATGACCACGACGCCGATCACCCTGCGACTCGAGTGGGCTCGGAGCCTGTTCGACCACGGCGACTTCGCCGCCGCCGCGACCGCGCTGGCCGAGCTGGTCGCCGAGCTCGAGGGGAGCGACGCCACGGGGGACACCTCGGGCGCGCTGCACGGCACGACCGACCTGCGCCTGATGCTGGCCCGCGCCTACTTCGGCTCCGCCCAGCTCGGGCGCGCCGAGACGGCACTGCGCCGGCTCGTCGAGGACGCGCCCGACGACGGCTACCTGCACCTGCTGCTCGGCCGGACGTTGCAGCGGCAGGGCCGGCACGACGACGCCCGCCGCCACCTCGCGCTCGCCGAGGTCCTGGGCGACTACGAGCGTCCCAGCGCCTACGGTGAACAGCGATGACCGACTACGGGCACGACCTCCAGTTCGGGATCTTCCCGACCCCCGACGCGTCCGCCGCCGAGCTCGTCCTCGAGATGAGCGAGGCGGCGGACGTGGCGGGGCTCGACCTCGTGACGATCCAGGACCACCCGTACCAGGCCAAGCACCTCGACGCGTGGACGCTGCTGTCGGTCATCGCCGCGCGGACGACGTCGATCCGGGTCGCGCCCAACGTCCTCAACCTGCCGCTGCGACCCCCGGTGGTGCTGGCCCGCAGTGCGGCGACCCTCGACCTGCTCTCGGGCGGTCGGGTCGAGCTCGGCATCGGCACCGGTGCGTTCTGGGACGCCATCGTCGCCGCTGGCGGACCGCGGCGCACGCCAGGCGAGTCGATCGAGGCGCTCGAGGAGGCCATCGCCATCATCCGCGGCGTGTGGTCCGGCACCGGGTCGGTCACCGTCGAGGGGGAGCACCACCGGGTCAAGGGGCTGCACGCCGGACCCGCGCCGGCGCACCCGATCGGCATCTGGATCGGCGGCTACAAGCCGCGCATGCTCCGGCTCACGGGTCGCCTCGCCGACGGCTGGCTCCCCAGCCAGGGGTATGCCGAGCCCTCGGCCCTGCGGGCGATGAACGAGACCATCGACGGTGCCGCGCTGAAGGCCGGCCGCGACCCCGCCGCGATCCGACGGCTCTACAACGTCAGCCGGAAGGCCTCGCCCGAGCTGCTCGCCGAGCTGGCCCTCGACGAGGGCATGAGCGGGTTCATCACGTCGGTGTCGAGCATCGCCGACGTCGAGCGCTGGGCACAGGAGATCGCCCCGGCCACGCGTGAGCTCGTCGACGCCGAGCGCGAGCGCCGGGCGTCGGCGCCACCAGCGTCCGCCGCGACCGACGACCCTGCCACGTTGGCCTCTCCCGACCACCCGGTCGAGGTGCGGGGCGAGGCGGCGGCGGGCACCCGGCATACGGATGGCGTTGCGGCGCAACGGTCCTCCGGCGCGGGCGCCCACCTCGTCGAGGTGCACGACGGCCTGCGGGCCGAGCTGGACCGGCTGCGCGACATCGTCGAGCAGGTCGTGGCCGGCGAGGAGCAGGCGCACCGCGCGCGGAACGCCATCAACGAGCTGACCATGCGTCAGAACAACTGGACCCTCGGGGCGTACTGCGCGCAGTACTGCCGCTTCCTGACGGGCCACCACACGCTCGAGGACCGCTCGGTGTTCCCGCACCTGCGGCGCAGCGAGCCGGCACTGGCCCCCGTCCTCGACCGGCTGGAGGCGGAGCACGTCGTCATCCACGACGTCCTCGAACAACTCGACGAGGCACTGGTCGGGCTCGTGTCAGGGGCCTCCGGCACGGCCGAGCTGCAGCGGGTCGTCGACCTGCTGTCGCGGACGCTGCTGGAGCACCTGGCCTCCGAGGAGGACGACCTCGTCCCCGCCCTCGACCGCCACGGGTTCGCCTGACCCGGCTCCGTCAGCCGGTCAGTCCCCGGTCCCGCTGGTCGACACCCGCGGCGCCGTAGGGGTAGTCGTCCACCTGTGGCGCGCTGACGCTCGACAGGCGCTGGAGCTGTTCGGCCGAGAGCTCGAGGTCGGCGGCGGCGAGGTTGTCGCGCAACTGCTCCACGGTCCTCGCCCCGAGGATGACCGAGGTGACCCCGGGCTGGGCCCCCACCCAGGCCAGCGCGACCTGCGCTGCGGTCACGCCACTGTCGGCGGCGACCTCGCCGACCGCGTCGATGACGGCCCAGGTCTGCTCGCGCGCATTGCGGGGCTCCCATGCCTCCATGCCCCGGGTGGGGTCGTCGCCGAGCCGGGAGTCGCCTGTCGGCGTGGTGTCGCGCTGGTACTTGCCGGTGAGCCAGCCGCCCGCGAGCGGCGACCACGGCAGCAGCCCCAGCCCTGCGTCGAGGCAGGCAGGGACGACTTCGTGCTCGATGTCGCGGACCAGCAGGTTGTACTGCGGCTGCAGCGTGACCGGGGCGCTCCAGCCGTGCTCCCGAGCCGTCAACACGGCCTTGGTCACCTGCCAGCCGAGGTAGTTCGAGAACCCGTAGTAGGAGATCTTGCCGGCACTGACCGCGTCGTCGAGGAACCGCAACGTCTCCTCCAGCGGGGTCAGGGCGTCCCAGGCATGCATCTGGTACAGGTCGATGTGCTCGACGTCGAGGCGCCGCAGCGAGTCGTCGAGGGCGTTGCGCAGGTGGCGGCGTGACAGCCCGAGGTCGTTGGGCCCCTTGCCCATCGCGAACCGTCCCTTCGTGGCGACGACGAGGTTGCGCGCGTCCTCGGGATGGGCCTTGAGCCAGCGGCCGATGATCTCCTCGGACGCCCCACCCTCGGCATAGACGTCGGCCGTGTCCACGAACGTGCCGCCTGCCTCGACGAACGCCTCGAGGATCGCGCCGGACGTCGCCTCGTCCGCCTCGGCGCCGAAGGTCATGGTGCCGAGGCACTGGGTCGAGACGACGGTGCCACTGTTGCCGAGCGTCGTGTATCGCATGCTCCCCACCGTATGCCGCGTGGCCACCCTCCGCCCGGGCCCGCCCGTCCCTGCGCTGGGGCCCGCCCCGTCCAGCGCTCGGGGGTGCCCGTCGGACGGACCGGTGTCCGGGCTGTGCTCTCGGCTCTGGGAGACTCCTGCCATGGCCTCGCTTGCTGACGCGACCCCACCCATTGCGCTCGGCGCCCTCGACGGGCGCTATCGCGGCGTGGTGGCGGCGCTCGTCGACCACCTCTCCGAGCCGGCGCTCAACCGCGAGCGCATCCGGGTCGAGGTGGAGTGGCTCATCTTCCTCACCACCCACCAGGTGGTGTCCGGGGTCCGCGCCCTGACCGAGGCCGAGCAGGCACAGCTGCGCCAGGTCGTCGACGACTTCGGTGCCGACGAGATCGCCGAGCTGTCCGCGATCGAGCGCGAGACCCAGCACGACGTCAAGGCGGTCGAGTACTTCCTCAAGCGCCGCCTCACGGCCATCGCCCCGGACCCGGCAGACGCCGGGCTCGCCGAGCTCATCCACTTCTGCTGCACCAGCGAGGACATCAACAACCTGTCCTACGCGCTCATGGTCAAGGGCGCGGTCGAGCAGGTGTGGCTGCCGCGGGCGACCGCCCTCGTCGAGGCCGTCGCGACGATGGCGTCGGACCTGCGCGACGTCCCGCTGCTGGCGCACACCCACGGCCAGCCGGCCACCCCCACGACCATGGGAAAGGAGCTGGCGGTCCTGGCGCACCGGCTCGGTCGCCAGCTGCGACGCATCCGCGGGGCGGACTACCTCGGCAAGCTCAACGGCGCGACGGGCACGTTCGGCGCCCACCTCGCCGCGGTGCCGACGGCCGACTGGCCGGCCCTGAGCCGTGAGTTCGTGGAGTCCCTCGGGCTCGAGTGGAACCCCCTCACCACGCAGATCGAGTCCCACGACTGGCAGGCCGAGCTGTACGCCGACCTGGCGCGGTTCAACCGCGTACTGCACAACCTGTGCACCGACGTCTGGACCTACATCTCGCTCGGCTACTTCGCCCAGGTGCGCGGCCAGGGCACGGTGGGGTCCTCGACCATGCCGCACAAGGTCAACCCGATCCGCTTCGAGAACGCCGAGGCCAACCTCGAGGTCAGCAACGCGTTGTTCGACGTGCTCGGCTCGACGCTCGTCAACAGCAGGCTCCAGCGCGACCTCACCGACTCGTCCATGCAGCGCAACATCGGCTCCGCGTTCGGGCACTCGGTGCTGGCCATCGACAACGCCTCGCGCGGGCTGGCGGGGCTCGACGCCGTGCCGGCCGCGATGGCCGCCGACCTCGACGCCAACTGGGAGGTGCTGGGCGAGCCGGTGCAGTCGGTGATGCGCGCCCTCGCCGCCCAGGGCGTGGCCGGGATGGAGAACCCCTACGAGCGGCTCAAGGAGCTGACCCGCGGACGTCGCATCACCGGCGACGACCTGCGCGAGTTCGTGGCGGGGCTCGGGTTGCCCGACGACGTCGCTGCCCGCCTGTCCGGCATGACCCCCGCGACGTACATCGGGGTGGCGCCGCAGCTGGTCGACCACCTCGACGTCGACTGACCGTCGCGACCGGGAGGGCGACGATGCGTGCGTTCGGGTGGCTGGTTCTCTCACTGGTCTTCGTCGACGAGGTGCTCGCGGCCGTGGCCGCCGGGGTCTGGGGTGCGTATGCCGGCGGCGCAGCCCTCGCGGTCGTCGCACCCGTCGTCGTGGTCGCCGCGTGGTGGACGTTCGCGTCCCCCAAGGCGCTGTGGGGTGGCCCCGTCGTGCGACCGGTGGTCAAGGTGCTCGTCTTCGGGCTGGCCGCCGCCGGGCTGTGGGCTGCGGGACACCACGGGCTGGCCCTGGCGTTCCTCGCGTTCTCCGTCGTGGTGAACGGCCTCGCCCTGTTGCCGTCGGTGCGCTCCCTGGTTCCGGACGTGGCCACCCGTCCCCGCGCCTGACCTGCGACCTGGTCCCGCCCGGCCCCGCCCGGCCCCGTCCCGCCCGGCCCCGTCCCGCCCGGTCCCGTCCCGCCCGGTCCCGTCCCGCCGCGCAACGCAGTAGCGTCGCGCCCATGGCCACCCGGAAAGCCAGGCTGTCCGACGTCGGCGAGATCGCGCTCGGCCTCCCCGAGGTGGAGGAGGGCACGGGGTGGGGCAATGCCGCCTACACGGTCCGCGGCAAGTCGTTCCTGCAGTTCCGCGAGCCTCGTCCCGACGCCGTGGACCCCGAGACCGGCGAGCGCATGGACGACGTCATCGTCGTCAGCGTCCCGGACCAGCTCGACAAGGACGCGCTGGTCGAGGGAGACGGGCCCTGGTTCACGACGCCCCACTTCGACGGGTACAACGCGGTGCTGCTGCGCCAGCGTGACCTCGGCCGGGTGAGCCGGGCAGAGCTGGCCGAGGTCATCACCGATGCCTGGTCGGCGCGAGCGCCCCGGCGCCTGGTGGCCGAATACTTCGCGCAGCGTGACGCCTGACCTCAGAGGGACAGCAGGACGAAGGCCTCGATGGCCTCGGTCTTGCCCTTGAGCTCGAGCGGGCCGAGGGGCGTCGTGCGGGCGCCCGGCAGCAGGTCGCGCGTCGCCGCGCTCACCGCGACGGCCCCCACCGGCGCCTTCCCCTCGAGCCGTGAGGCGGTGTTGACGGCATCCCCGATCACCGTGTGGGTGCGCCCGCCACCGGCCCCCAGCAGGCTCACCGAGACCTCCCCGGTGTTGACCCCGACCCGGAAGCGCGGCCAGCCCGGGTGATCCGCGGCCACGGCCGCGGTGGCCTCCTGCATGGCCAGGGCTGCTGCTGCCGCGTGGCGGGCGTGGTCCGGCTGGTCGCCCCTGCGGTTGAAGGTCGCCATGATCGCGTCGCCGATGATCCGGTCGATGTCCCCGCCGTGCGCGGTCACGACCGGCGGGATGGCCACCTCGAAGTAGGTGTTGAGCATGGCGGTCACCTCCTGCGCCTCGTGGCTCTCGGAGAAGGTGGTGAAGCCCTGCAGGTCGGCGAACAGGATGCTCATCACGCGCGTCCCCGACGTCGTCTGGTCGAGGTACAGCCCGGCGAAGCGCTCCTCGTGCCACTCCCGCTGCGCCCCCCAGGCGACCAGCGCGAAGGCGACGAGCATCAGCACGTGCCACTCCCACCAGCTCAGCCGCCAGTTCGGCGCGAAGATGAGGGCCACCATCGCCTCGGCCAGCAGGACCACCGCGGCGGCGACGGCCAGCGGCATGGTGCCGCGCCGGCGGCGCCACAGCCGCAGGTAGGCCGCCGCCGTCCACGCGTACAGCGCGATGGAGACGACCGCCAGCGCGACCAGCGGACCCGAGGCGCGCTCCGGTGCCGTGTGGGCATCGAGCGGCGGCAGGCTCTCGAGGGACGCCACGGCCCACGCGAGCATCACGACGACCAGGACCACCCGCAGGGCCTTCGCGCGGACGATCACGCGGACGCCAGCAGTCCCGTCGAGTGGGGCCGTCGACCAGGCGGCGAAGCCCGACGCGATCCCCACACCCACCGGCGTCGCCACCATGAACCCGGCATTCGGGTGGGCCAGCAGGACCCCGGGGGTGGCGAGGGCGTGCAGCCCCAGGAACCCGGCCGCCGCGAGGAAGCTCAGGGACACCAGGAGCACCCGGGCGTCGCCCCGCCTCGTCGCGGCGACCCCCGTCCCGTAGGCGATGACGGCACTGAGCGCCCCCGCACCCAGGACGAGCCAGAAGTGGGAGGGATGGTGCTCCCACGAGACGTCGAGGGACGGGCGTCGCAGCAGCAGCGCCAGCCCGCCGAGCGGGGTCAGCGCCACCAGCGTCGCCGCCACCACGGGCACCGCGCGGGCCCGTGCGGTGGGCGGAGGCGAGCTGGTCACGCTCCGGCACCCCTCGCTGCGTCGACCGCCGCCCGCGACTCGGCGAGGTACTGGTGGAGCTGGGACACGACCACGGAACCCTCGCCGACCGCCGAGGCCACGCGCTTGACCGACCCCTCGCGCACGTCACCGACCGCGAAGAAGCCCGGCAAGGTGGTCTCGTAGGGCATCGGCATCCGCTCGAGCGGCCACCGGCCCCGACCCATGGCATCGGTGCCACACACCACGAAGCCCTTCTCGCGCCATACCTCGTCGGGGAGCCAGTCCGTCCGGGGCTCGGCCCCGATCATGACGAACAGGGCGTCGGCGGCGACGCGCTCCTCGGCGCCGGTCGACAGGTTGCGGAGCCGCACGTGGTCGAGCCAGCCGTCCCCACCGCCGCCGGACACCTCGCTGCCGGTGTGGACGGTCACGACCGGGTTCTGCTCGATCTCACCGACGAGGTACTGCGACATCCCCTTGGCGAGTGACCCGGACCGGACGACGAGCCGCACGTGCGCGGCATACCGGGCCAGGTGCAGCACCGCCTGGCCGGCCGAGTTGCCGCCGCCGAGCACCACGACCTCCAACCCGGTCAGCCCTTGGGCCTCCGAGACGCTGGCGCCGTAGTAGACCCCGGCACCCGAGAGCGACTCGAGTGCCTCGACCCCGAGGCGCCGGTACGAGACCCCCGTGGCCAGGACCAGCGTGGCTGCCCGCACCGAGCCGACCCCGCTCACGTCGACATCGAACCCGCCCTGCCGCGGCTGGACGGCAACGACCTCCCGCGTGAGCAGGAAGTGCGCGCCGAACACCCACGCCTGCTGGTACCCACGCTGCGCCAGCTCGGAGCCGCTGAGGCCGCGCGAGAACCCGAGGTAGTTGCGGATGAGCGAGCTCGACCCGGCCTGCCCACCCAAGGTCTCCCGTTCGACGACCAGCACCCGCAGGCCCTCGGACGAGGCGTAGACGGCAGCGGCGAGGCCGGCCGGTCCCGCCCCGACGACGACGACGTCGAACTCGCGGTCGTCGTCGTCCAGCGTGGTCCGGATGCCCCAGGCCTCACAGAGCTCGGCGTCGGACGGGTCGAGCAGGACCGGGCCGCCGATCGCGGGCATCCACACGACCACGGGTCCGGTCAGGTCCTCGGGGTTGCGCAGGCCGATCTGGCCCAACGCGACGACGGCGCCGGGCGAGCCGCGCTCGAGGTACGTGTGCGGGATGCCGTTCCTGCTGAGCAGGCTGCGGATCGAGTGCCCGCGTGGCGCCCGGCGCTCGGCGACCACGACGACCTCCCGCTCGGGCGAGATCACGGTGCGCGACCACTCGTGGACGAACTCGCCGACGGTACGGCTGAACAGCTCGTCGTGGTCCGACCATGGCTTGAGCACGTAGTAGTTGATGTCCCCGACCGACATCGCCCGCAGGATCGCGTCGGCCGTGGGGCGGTCGGACCAGGCGCCCCAGCGCACGAGCAGGGCCCGGCGCGCGTCGGGGTGCATGGTGCGGACCCTGCCCAGCAGCTCGGCCCCCGACGTCTCGGGCAGCCACTGGTCGGCGAACACGGCCACCACGGCGTCGCCCCGCTCCCGCGCGGCCTCGAGCTGGGCCAGCGCGTCGCGGCTGGTGAGCTCTCCCCGGACGCGGTACTCGGCACCGAACCGGCGCTGCAGGTGCGACTCGATCCGGGACAGCGACTCGGGGTCGGCGTCGACGGCGAGCAGCAGCGGACGTGCCATGGCATCTCCAGCGGTCGGGCCCTACGGCACTCCACGCTAGGCGCGAGCCTCTGAGCCTGACTCGTCTCGATGACGTAGGAGGGGTCGCTGTCGTCGGAGGACCGCCGCCACTCCTGACGCAACCTCTGCTAGCAGGGCTTGCCGAAAGCCGGACAGGTTGCACCCTGTCCACCTTCACCGAACCTCTGCTAGCAGGGGTTGGGTGAACGGGTCAGACGGTGACCTTGCCGGTCGGGGTGTCGAAGGTGACGGACAGCAGGCCAGGCGTGCCGTGCGGCGCGACGAACGTGAAGTCGATGACCGAGGAGGTCTGGTCGGCCGGCAGGTCGAGCCACTCGCGCACCCGCTCGGGGTCGCCGGCGATCTGGAGGCTGTCGATCGTCACCTCGGTGTTGGATGACGTCGAGGGGTGGAGCGACAGGTCGGCCCACTGGACGAAGTAGGGCAGCTGCGGGTCGGACATGAGGCCCTTGATGCCCAGCTGGCGCCAGCGCAGCTCGATGCCGTCGGGGCGGTAGCGGTTGCCGTCGACGGCCTCACGACCGATGCGCTGCTCGAACGGCGCGAGGTCGTCGACCGCGACGACCCAGCCGAGCCAACCGCCACCGGCCTCGGAGCGGGCGCGGACGGCCTGGCCGAACGGCGCCTTGTCGGAGGCGGGGTGGTCGAGCACCTCGACGACCTCGACGTAGCGCTCATGGGCCAACGGGAGGATCACGTTGCGCGTCCCGAAACGCGGGTGGATGCCCCCATCGACCGGCTCCACGCCGATCAGCTTTGCCAGACGTTGCGCGGTCGCCTGCAGACCGTCGTGCTCTGCCGCATACGACACGTGGTCAACTCGCATACCCGACATCGTGACATACGTCAGGGAGTGCTCCTGACACGGGTGTGGTCAGTGTGACGGCGGCGGCTGCCGCCGCTGCCGGACCGCCTCGTAGATGACGATCGCGGCGGAGGTCGCGACGTTCAGCGAGTTCGCCTTGCCGACCATCGGGATCCGCACCCGGTATGCCGCGTGGTCCAGGACACGGTCGGTCAGCCCGTACTTCTCGGCCCCGACGGCGATGGCCACGGGCCCGGTGTAGTCCACGTCGGTGAAGTCGAGGTCGGTGTCGGGAGTCGTTGCCACCAGGGCGATTCCCTGCCGGTCGAGCCACGCCAGGGCGTCCTCGGTGGGGTCGCTGGCCACCTGCACTGAGAACACCGTGCCCTTGGAGGCGCGCACCAGGTTGGGGTTACCCCAGTCCGTCACCGGGTCGGCGGCGATGACCGCCTCGGCCCCCGCGGCATCGGCGGTGCGGAGCATGGCGCCGAGGTTGCCCGGCTTCTCGACGCCCTCGCACAGGACCGTGAGCGCCGTCGGCGAGACGGTCAGGTCCGCACACTGCCGCGCGACGGCACCGACCACGGCGAGGAAGCCGTCCGGCCCCTCGCGGTACGCCACCTTCTCGAAGGCCTGCCGTGACACCTGCACCGTCTCGCTGCCGTCGGCCCGGACGGCGTCCACCACCCGCGACTGCTCGCGCGCGTCGAGCATCAGCTCGGGGCAGTAGTACAACGTCTGTGGCACGACCCCGGCCGCCAGGGCGAGCGACAGCTCCTCGAAGCCCTCGACCACCGTGAGCCCGGTCTCCTCGCGGGTGCGCCGACGCCGCAGCGCCACGAGCGACTTCAGGCGCGGGTTCGCGGGCGAGGTGATGGTCAGGTCAGCCATGGCGGACCAAGCATGTCATCCCCGCACCCCGGAACCGCCGCGTCGGGCACACTGTGCGCCATGACCCAGACACCCGGAACCGAGCGCTACTCGCTGCGCCAGAAGATCACCCTGATGGTGAACCGCTACGAGATCCGGGCTGTCGACGCGGGCGGTGCCGAGGGGCCGGTCATCGCGGTCGCCCAGCAGAAGCGGATGGCGTTCAAGGAGCAGGTCACCTTCTACGCCGACGAGGCCCGCACGCAGCCCGTGTTCTCGTTCAAGGCGCGCACGCGCATGGACCTCGGCGCCACGTATGACGTGTTCGACGCGACGGGGGCACCCGTGGGTTGGTTCCGCAAGGACTTCGCCAAGTCGCTCCTGCGGTCGTCGTGGCACCTCGGGACCGCGGACGGCCTGCAGGCCTTCGGCACGGAGCGCAACCAGACCGTCGCGATCGTGCGCCGGGTCTGGGAGTTCCTGCCGGTCGTGGGCGAGATCCCGCTGCCGTTCCTCTTCCACTTCGACTTCACCGCGCCCGACGGGTCCGTGGTGCTCTCGTCGGAGCGCCAGCGTTCGCTGCGGGACCGCTACGACATCCGCGTGCCGCGCGCCGCGAACGGCTGGCAGCTGGACTGGCGCGTGGGCCTGTCGATGGCGGTGGCGCTCGACGCCCTGCAGTCCCGCTGAGCCCGGCCTTCTGGTCGACGGTTCCCTGCTCAGAGGTCTGCTGGTCGGAGCAGTGAGCGGAGCACCGGCACCAGGCCGTCCTCGTCGACCGTGAGCGTCACCTCGTTGGCGATCGCCTTGACCTCGTCCGGGGCGTTGCCCATGGCGACGCCACGCGCCGCCCAGTGCAGCATCTCGATGTCGTTGCGCTGGTCGCCGATCGCGACCGTGTGGCGCGGATCGACCTCGAGCCGGCGGCGCAGCAGCTCGAGGGCCGAGCCCTTGGAGACCCCCTCGGGGTTGAGGTCGAGCCAGGCGCTGAAGCCCACCGCGTAGTTGACCCCGTGGAGGCCGATGCGCTCGGTGAGGGCGAGGAAGTCCTCGGCGGTGCCCCCGGGCGCCCGGAACGTCACACGCGTCACCGGGTCGGCGACGAGCTCTTCCCACGGCACGACCCGGAGCTCGCCCTGCAGCTCGCCGTCGGGGAACGGGGCGCTCAGCTTGAAGCCGACCCCCAGCTCCTCCACGGCGACCACGGCATCCGGCCACTCGTGACGCAACAGGTTGAGCGCCGGGGCAGGGTCGAAGGTGACCGCCTCGATGACGCGGAAACCGTTGTCCGCCAAGGGATCCAACTCGAGGGTGACCGCGCCGTTGGAGCACACGGCATACCCCGTCGTGATCCCGAGCTCACCGAGGATGTCGGTGGTGGCGACGATCGAGCGACCCGTGGAGACGATGACGTGGTGGCCGGCGGCCACCACGTCGTGCACGGCCTCACGCACGACCGGTGACAGCTCGCCCGCGTGGTTGATGGTGGTGCCGTCGACGTCGAGCGCCACCAGGAATGAAACGGTCATGCGGGGGAGCCTACGGAAGGCGGACGTGCTGGGGCCCCAGGTCCGCGATCCGGCGCGCGCCCAGCAACGCCATCGTGCGGCGTACCTCCGTGGTGAGGATCTGGGCTGCGCGCTCGACCCCCGCCTCGCCGCCGGCCATCAGGCCGTACAGGTAGGCGCGGCCGACGAGGACCGAGCTCGCGCCGAGCGCCATGGCCGCCACCACGTCCGACCCGGACATGACCCCGGTGTCGACCAGGACCTCCGGGCCGTCTCCGAGGGCGTCACGGACGTCGGGGAGCAGCCGCACCGGGACGGGTGCCTTGTCGAGCTGTCGGCCACCGTGGTTGGAGAGCACGATCGCGTCGGCCCCGGCGTCGAACATCCGGCGGGCGTCCTCGACCGTCTGGATGCCCTTGACGATGAGCGGGCCGTCCCAGGTCGAGCGCACCCACTCGAGGTCCTCGATGGTCATCGTCGGGTCGAAGAGCGCGTTCATCATCTCGGCGACGGTGCCGTCCCAGCGGTCGAGGCTGGCGAACCGCAGCGGCTCCGTGGTGAGGAAGTTGACCCACCAGCTCGGGTGCATGGCCCCGTCGAGGAAGGTCCTGAGGGACAGGGCGGGCGGGATGTTGAACCCGTTGCGGACGTCGCGCAGCCGCACGCCCGCGACGGGCACGTCGACGGTGAGGATGAGCGCCTCGAAGCCGGCAGCCCGGGCGCGGGCCATGAGGTCCTCGGCCGGGGCGTGGTCGCGCCAGACGTACAGCTGGAACCACTTGCGGGCGCCGGGCGACGCCGCCGCCACGCCCTCGACGTCGGTGGTGCCGAGGGTCGACAGCCCGTAGGGGATGCCGACGCGCTCGGCCACTCGGACGACGGCTCGCTCGCCCTCGTGATGCATCATCCGGGTGAACCCCGTCGGCCCGAACCCGAACGGCTGGGCCGACGGCTTGCCCAGGACCGTGGTCGTGGTGTCGATGTCGCCGACGTCGCGCAGCACCGACGGCTGGAACGTCAGGTCCCGGAACGTCGCCCTCGCGCGCTGGAGGCTGAGCTCGGCCTCGGCGGCGCCGTCGGTGTAGTCGAAGACCGAGCGCGGCGTGCGCCGGCGGGCGACCTCGCGCAGGTCGGCGATCGTGAGAGCGGACGCCAGCCGCCGCTTGCGGGCGTTGAGCTCGACCGGCCTGGGTCGCAGTAGCGGCTTGAGCTCGGACCACTGGGGCAGTTGGCGATCGCTCATGTCCCTCAACGTAGCGCCCGCGGTTTGGGGGTGCAGGAGTGACGAATGCGTCACCCCTGCACCCCCAATGCCGCAGAGGGGAGGGCTAGACCGGCTTGAGGACCTCGAGGCCGAGGAAGGGCTGCAACGCCTGCGGGACGACGACCGAGCCGTCGGCCTGCTGGTGGTTCTCGAGGATCGCGACCATCCAGCGGGTCGTCGCGAGCGTGCCGTTCAGCGTCGCCACCGCACGGGTGCCCTGGCCGTTCGGGTCGCGCTCGCGGGTGTTGAGCCGGCGCGCCTGGTAGGTCGTGCAGTTGGAGGTGGAGGTCAGCTCGCGGTAGCGCCCCTGGGTCGGCACCCACGCCTCGCAGTCGAACTTGCGCGCGGCCGGACCACCGAGGTCGCCGGCCGCCGTGTCGATGACGCGGTAGGGCACCTCGATCTTGGCGAGCATCTCCTTCTCCCAGCCCAGCAGCCGCTGGTGCTCGGCGGCCGCGTCCTCGACCCGGCAGTAGGTGAACATCTCGACCTTGTGGAACTGGTGGACGCGGATGATGCCGCGGGTGTCCTTGCCGTGCGACCCGGCCTCGCGGCGGTAGCAGGCCGACCACCCGGCATACCGCTTGGGGCCCGCGGAGAGGTCGAGGATCTCGTCGGCGTGGTAGCCCGCAAGGGCAACCTCGGAGGTGCCGGTGAGGAACAGGTCGTCGGCCTCGAGGCGATAGACCTCGTCGGCGTGCTTGTCGATGAACCCGGCTCCGGCCATGACGTCGGTCTTGACGAGGGTCGGGGTGATCATCGGGGTGAAGCCGTGCTGCACGGCCTGCGCGATGCCCATGTTGAGCAGGGCGAGCTCGAGCTGGGCGCCGACGCCCGTGAGGAAGTAGAACCGGGACCCGGCGACCTTGGCGCCACGCTCCATGTCGATCGCGCCGAGCACCTCGCCGAGGGCCAGGTGGTCGCGCGGCTCGAAGTCGAAGGACGGGATCGTCCCGACCTCCTCGAGCACGGTGTAGTCGTCCTCGCCGCCGACCGGGACTCCGTCCTCGACGATGTTGCCGATCTGCCGGATGAGGGTGTCGAGCTCGGCGCCCGCGGCGTCGGCCCCGGTCTGCAGCTCCTTGACGCGGGCCGACAGCTCCTTGGTCTGGGCGAGCAGCGCCTGCTTGGCGTCGCCCTGGGCCTGGGCGACCTGCTTGCCCATCGACTTCTGCTGTGCGCGGAGCTGCTCGAACTCGGTCAGCGAGGAACGGCGGGTCGCCTCGGCGGCCAGGATCGCGTCGACGATCCCCTCGTCCTCACCACGGGCGCGCTGGCTGGCCCGGACGCGGTCCGGGTCGTCACGCAGGAGCTTGATGTCGATCACCGGGTCAGCCTACCGAGGCAGCCGGGGCCGTCCGACACGTGATTATCCCGTTGCCTCGCAGGGCGCCCGGGCCCAATCCTTGCCATATGCCGTCCACCGCCACCCTCGGGACCTTCGCCCTCGCCGCCACCGCACTGATCCTGCTGCCCGGTCCGGCGATGCTCTTCCTCGTCTCCCGGGGCATCGGACAGGGCCGCCGTGCCGCGGTGGCGTCGATGGCCGGCATCGAGACGGCGACGGCGGTGATGGTGCTCGCCACGGCGTTCGGGCTGTCGGCCGTGATCAGCTCGTCGGTGCTGGCCTTCTCGATCGTGAAGTACGCCGGTGCGGCCTACCTCGTCCTCCTCGCCATCCGCGAGTTCCGCAGCCGGGGCCACTTCGCGCTCAGCGAGCGGCCGGCCGCCAGCTCGCGTCGTTCCTTCGCGGACGCCTTCGTCGTGGGCATCTCGAACCCCAAGACCGCGGTGTTCTTCGTCGCGTTCTTCCCGCAGTTCCTCCACCGCGAGTCCGGGCCGATCTGGTCGCAGGTGCTCGTGCTGGGGGCGATCTTCGTCGTGATCGGCGCGATCTTCGACAGCGCCTACGCCTTGTCGGCCGGTTCGGTGGGCAGCTGGCTCAAGCGGCACCCCCGGGCCCTGGACCGCCAGAAGTTCGTCAGCGGCGGCATCTTCCTCGCGATGGGCGGCGCCTCCGCCCTCACGGGGAGCCCCAGCAAGGTCTGACCGTATGCCGGGTGCGCGCCACCCGCGGCACGTCGCCAAGGCCCTGCGGCGCCCACCGACGCCTGGCGCGCGGGGGCGCCTTCAGGCGCGCGGGGGCGCCTTCAGGCGCGCACGTCGACGAGGTGGTGCGCCAGGTCGTGCAGGAAGTACTGCCCCAGGGTGAGCACCGTGAACTGCGACCCGTCGCTGCGCAGACCGGTGCGTGACCACTGCTCGCCCGCGACGCGGCCGAAGCTGCCGGCCACCACCTGGGCCGCCGCGGACAGGTCCGCCGCCACCGCGCCCGGGTCCTGCTCGCCATACCGCTCCCTGACCGCCGTCTCGTCCTGGTCCCAGTTCGCGAAACGGGGCGCCTCGTCGTCGAGCATGAGGTTGACCCGTCCGTCGAACACGCGGCACACGTCGCGCACGTGGCAGGCGTACTCGAGGGGTGACCACACGCCGGGGGCCGGGCGGTCCGCCACGTCCGGTCGGGCGAGGACCGCTGCCCACGGCGCCGTCGACTCCAAGGTCAGCCGCGAGATGTCCTGCGCGGCAACGGCACTGGCCTCGAACCCGCACTCGGGGCACGGGCGCTGGAGGGTCCACGTCCAGTCCTTGGTGTCCGGCTCGATTTCCCGGGCGTCCGCCTCGACTTCCGAAGGGTGGTCAGTCATGCCACGACGATCGGGTACAGCCACGAGAATGGCGAGCATGACCTTTGCCATCCGTCGCGCGGATCCTGCCGACTTCGAGCGCGTGGGCACGCTCACGGTGCAGGCCTACATCGAGGACGGGCACATCCCGGCCGGGTCGGAGTACGCCGACACCCTCGCCGACGCCGCCTCCCGGGCCCGCGACGCCGAGCTGTGGGTGGCCGTCGACGACGCCACGGGATCGGTCCTGGGGTCGGTGACCTTCGCGGCCCCCGGCTCGCCGTACCTCGAGGTGGCCGGGCCGCGCGAGGGCGAGTTCCGGATGCTCGCTGTGGCCCATGAGGCGCGAGGACTGGGTGTGGGTGCCGCCCTCGTCGAGCACGTCATCGGCCGGGCCCGCGAGCTCGGGCTCACCGGCCTGGCGATGTCGACCCAGCCGACGATGCTGTCGGCCCACCGGATCTACCAGCGGCTGGGGTTCGAGCGGACGCCCGATCGCGACTGGTCCCCGGTTCCGGGCGTCGAGCTGCTGACCTATCGACTGGCCCTGTGACCTGTGCTGATGCCCGTCGGTGGCGTGGGCGCCGCGTCCCTACCGTGAGGTAGCGTCGCCCCGTGCTTCACGACAACGCCGGCTGGGTCGCCCTGGGGGCGATCATCCTCGTCCTGGTGCTCGCCTTCGGCGTCGCCGGCTGGGCGAGTGCTCGGGGACCCCGCGCCCGCGGAGCCCATCGGAGCCGCCGGTGGGGCCGCCGCCCACACCGGAACGACTTCCGCCCGGAGGGCACCGTGAACCAGACCCCGACCCGTCGCGCCGCGATCATCGTCAACCCGACCAAGTTCGACGACCTCGCCGCAGTGCGCACGCGTATCACCGCGTCCTCGCGCCGGCTGGGCTGGTCCGAGCCGCTGTTCATCGAGACGACAGAGCGCGACCCGGGCACCGGGCAGGCCAAGGAGGCCCTCGAGGCGGGGGTCGACATCGTCTGCCCGCTCGGCGGCGACGGCACCGTGCGTGCGGTCGCCGAGGCACTCGTCGGCACCGAGACCCCGATCGGCCTGCTGCCCGGTGGCACCGGCAACCTGCTCGCGCGCAACCTCGAGCTGCCGGTCGACAACCTCGACGACGCCCTCGAGGTCGCCCTCACCGGGCAGAACAAGCGGGTCGACGTCGGCCGGCTSACCATGGACRYCTCGGGCGAGGACSAGAAGCCCGCCACSCACGTCTTCCTCGTCATGGCGGGYCTSGGCTTCGACGCCGCGATCATGGCCGAYGCCCCTGAGRAGCTCAAGGCCAAGGTGGGACCGGCTGCMTACGTCGTCTCCGGCACCCGCAACCTGCGCGGCCCSCAGTTCAAGGTGCGGGTCAAGGTCGAGGACCAGGAGGAGTTCTCCCGCCGTGCCCGCACGGTGGTCATCGGCAACTGCGGCAAGCTGCTCGGCGGGCTGGTGCTCATGCCCGAGGCCGAGGTCGACGACGGTCAGCTCGACATGGTGATCCTGTCGCCCAAGGGGGTCGCCGGCTGGGCCGCGGTCGCGGCACGCCTGGCCACCAGGAAGCGCAAGGGCCACCAGATCGTCGACCACTACACCAGCCCCTCGATGAAGATCCGCGCGGACCGCCCCCAGGAGGTCCAGATCGACGGCGACACGCTCGGCAAGGCCCGGGCCATCAAGGCCGAGGTCGTGCCCGGCTCGCTCGTCGTCCGCGTCGGCTCGGCAGGCCGATGAGCCGGGCCACGACGGACCGCCGGGCCGGCCTCACGTCGCCGGCGATGTCGCGCGGGGCCCGACTGGTCCGTGCCGGCCTGGCGATGATCGTGTTCGCGATCCCCGTGGCCCTGCTGGGGTTTGCCGCGCGGCAGCAGTTCGACCCGCTGATCCGGTTCGACAACCGGATGATCAGGACGCTGACCGACTTCACCCGGGGACACGGGCTCGCGGACGGCCTCCTCGTGGTCCAGGCCGCGTCGCAGCCGTTCGTCCTCTACATCGTGGCCACTGGCGTCGTCCTCTGGGCGTGGCTCGCCAAGGGTCTGCGCCCGCGCGCGCTGTGGGCCTTCGTCACGATGATGGTGTCCTGGAACCTCGGCCTGCTCGTCAAGATCCTCGTGGCCAGGGCCCGCCCGGTCGTCGACGATCCCATCTCCCACGCGCCCGGCTATTCCTTCCCCTCGGGGCACGCGTTCAACGCCGCCGTCGTGGTCACGGTGCTCACCTTCCTTCTGTGGCCCTTGCTGGGGGCCGTCGGACGCCGGGTCGCCACGGGCATCGCCGTCGTGGTGGCGCTGGCGGTGGGTCTGGACCGGGTTTTCCTCGGTGTCCACTTCCCCTCCGACGTGTTGGCGGGATGGGTCCTCGGGGTGGGCATTACGTTCTCCTCATGGCTCGGATTCATTGGCAAGACGGACGCGACCTCCTCGTCAGGGCCGTCGCACCCGGCATAGTCCTCTTCGGCGTGGTCGTCGGGATCGGACTCCTCCTCACCGGGCCGCTCAAGGGGGTGGACGAGGCCGAGGACGGGATCACCGACGCGTTCAACCGCAACCGCTCCGACTTCTGGGACCCCATCAGCTGGGTCGGCTCGCGGTTCGGCAACACCGAGATCGTGATCGGCGTCTGCCTCATCGCCGTCGGGATCATCTGGTGGCGCACCCGTGACTGGCGCTGGTCGGTCGTGCCGCTCATCGCGATCTCGCTGCAGGCGACCATCTTCCTGTTCGCCACGATGGCGGTGGGGCGACAGCGGCCGCCGGCCCTGCCCATGGACGCCTCACCGCCGACGTCGAGCTATCCCAGCGGACACACCGGGGCCTCGACGGCGCTGTACCTCTCCCTGCTGCTGATGGCCGCCGCGCGGATCGAGCGGACGTGGCTGCGACGCCTCCTGATGGGCGTCTGCGCCGTCATCCCCTTCGTCGTGGGAGTCGCCCGGCTCTACCGCGGGGCCCACCACATCTCCGACGTGCTGGCCGGCATGCTCAACGGGGTGGTCTGCGCGGTGCTGGCCTACCAGTGGTGGAAGCACCGCGCGCGCGCCGAGTCAAAGGACACGTCGCGCGGCCTCGTGGCCGCCTGAGCCGTCAGGGCGGAGCGGCGTGTCCGCGGTGGGGCTCAGCTGAAGAGCTGGCTGCCCCAGTCCTCGTCGGGGCCGAGCCCCGGTGGGCACGCGAACAGCGCCGACCCGGTGTGCTCGATGTACTCGTTGAGGACGTCCTTGGCGGCCAGCGAGCGCTGCATCGGGACGAACTGCCGGTGGGCGTCGCGCATGAAGGCGATGAAGAACAGCCCGGCGTCGAGGTGGCCGACACCGTCCGAGCCGTCCGTGAAGTTGTAACCACGGCGCAGGATCCGTATGCCGTCGAGCCGGCTCGCGTGCGCGAGCGCCACGTGGGCGTCGACCGGGATCGCGGGCTGGCCGTCGGCGCGCTCCTTCTCGAAGTCGAGGGTGTCGAACTCGGCCCGCTGGCCGAGGGGCGCACCCTCGCCCTTGTCGCGACCGATGATGTCCTGCTGCTCCTGCAGCGGCGTGCGGTCCCAGATCTCGACGTGCATCCGGATCCGGCGGGCGACCAGGTAGGAACCGCCGGCCATCCACGCGCTCGCGCCGGGCACGTCCTCGGGCTGGACCCAGACGTGCTCGTCCAGGGCATCGGCGTCCTCGGCCTTGAGGTTGTTCGTGCCGTCCTTGAACCCGAACAGGTTGCGGGGCGTGACCTGGTTGCGGGTGGTCGAGGACGTGCGCCCGAACCCGAGCTGGCTCCAGCGCACCGACACCACGCCGAAGCCCATCCGCACGAGGTTGCGCACCGCGTGCACGGCGACCTGCGGGTCGTTGGCGCACGCCTGGATGCAGATGTCCCCGCCACTGCGGGCGGGGTCGAGGTCGTCGCCCCTGAAGCCCGGGAGGTCGCGCAGGGCCGCCGGCCTCCGGTCGTCCAGCCCGAACCGGTCGTCGAAGAGCGACGGGCCGTAGCCGATGGTGATCGTCAGGCCCGAGGCGTCGAGGTCATAGGCCTCGCCCGTGTCCTCAGGGGCACGGTACGGGCCGCCCCCCACCACGCCGCCGGGTGCGGCCTCCACACCGACCGTCAGGCGTTCGGCTGCGCGGGTCCATGCCGTCAGCATCTCGGCGACCGCCACCGGGTCCTTCGTGACGACGTCGAGGGCCACGAAGTGCATGCGGTCCTGGGCCGGCGTCACGATGCCCGACTGGCGCTCCCCACGGAAGGGCACCTCCGCGCCCTCGAGCGCGGCCGAGGTGGCGGCCGAGGTGCCCGTCGACGCGTCCCCGCGCTGCGCGGCATACGCACCGCCCGCGCCGGCCACGGCACCGATGGCTGCTGCCCCCGCACCCACGCCGARCAGGCGGCGGCGCGTCAGCGGGCTCACCACCGGCCCTGGGCCGGTCGGAGGGGTCTGCTCGACGAGCTCGCCGTCGGTCACGGCGCCGCGACCACGCCGGCGACCTTGGAGATCGGCTCACTCAGGGCGTCGAGGGCGACGGCCAGGGAACGGATCTCGTCCTTCGACAGGTCGGTGTAGAGCCGGAAGCCGGCGTCGGTGCGGTGCGTGTCGAGCTCGGTGTCGAGCGCGGCGAACCCGGCGTCGACCTGGGCCAGGAGCGCGGCGTCACGGGCCTTGAGCACCGGGCGGAGCGCGTCGATCGCAGCCTTGGAGCCCTTGACGTTCTCGTCGAAGTCGTAGAGGTCGGTGTGGCTGTAGCGGTCCTCCTCGCCGGTGATCTTGCCCGTGGCGACCTCGTCCAGCAGCTCCTTGGAGCCGTTGGCGAGCTGCAGCGGGTTGAGCTTGACGGCCTTGGCCTTGGTCACGATCTGCTCGACGTCGGCGAGGAGCTTGTCGGCGATCGCCGGGGAGTCCGGCTGCAGGCCGTCGACCCACAGGTCCTTCTCGAGGCGGTGGAATCCGGTGAACTTCATGCCCTCGTCGACCACGTCCGCGCGACCGTCGATCATGGGGTCGAGGTCGCCGAAGGACTCCGCCACCGGCTCGATCCGCTCCCACGGAGCCCGAGCGACGGGGAAGGCCTTCTTCGCCTCAGCGACCTTGCCGCCCTTCACCGCGGCCACGAACGCGGCGGTGCGGGTCAGCAGCTCGTCGGACTGGGCGGAGACGAACGCCTGGTAGCTCGTGACCGCGGCGGCCATGGCGGCGTCGGGAGCCTGGGTGCTCGTGGCGCCGGTGACGGTGAAGTCGCCGCGGATGCCCTTGCCCTTCATGCCCGGCTTGCACGCGGTCTGGTACATGCCGGGAGTGGCCACCTCGACGTGGAACGTGCGGGTGAGTCCCGGGGTGAGGTTCGCGACCTCCCCCACGACCTGGTCGCCCTCGCCGTAGACGTAGAACTCGTTGACCTTGGAGCCGGTGTTCCGGACCGTGAACGCGATCGTCCCGGCAGCGGCCTCGGTGCGCTCGACCGTGCAGGCTGTGTCAGACGCCTCGACGCTGATCGGCCCCGTGCCGGCGGTCGGGCTGGCCTCGTCGGTGCTGCCGCAGGCGGCCGTCGCGAGCAGGAGGACGGCGCCGAGGGCGGCGGGGACGGGGGCGATGCGCATGGTGCTCCTAGGTGGGGACCGAGCCGATGGATATCGAGATTAAGGTAAGCCTCACCTAACTCAGCACGTCAAATCGCGACCATGACCCAGCCCGGTCAGCAGGTGGCCCGGTCAGCAGGTGAAGGAGCGGGTGAGCGCCACGCTGCTCCAGTTGCCGCGGACCGAGGTCACGCTGACGTCATACGTGCCTGTCTCACCCTTCGCGATCGTGAAGATCGTGCCGACGGTCCCCGAGAGGACCGTGCGGGTGGTGCTGGCACCCGTGGCGGGCTGGAGGACCACCGTGTAGCTGTCGGCCAGCGCGACGTTGGGGAAGGTCACCTGGATGCTGCCCGCCTTGTTCTTGTTCGGGCACGGGGCCGTGACGATGCTCAGGCTGCTCGGCGCGGCGAGCGTGGTCGTGCCGATCGAGACCGCCCCGCTGCCGGTCTCGGTGAACGTGGCCCACGCGATCGTGGGGCTGAACACGACCAGCGCCGCGACGACGAGGACCTGGGCGACACGGCCCGACACGCCCGCCGGCCGCGCGAGGGTGCGACGTATGGCGCGAGGGCCCACCGCCCTCACCTCCCGATCCGATCGCATGGGACCAGTGTGCTGAGCCAGGCGCAAAGGGACCGGCACCCCTGCGCAAGATTTCCGCAAGGACCGCGCGGGCGCGCGGGGCGCGCGCGCCACGGTCGCGGGCCCCCCGTCTGACAAACTGGCCGGGTGACCGGCCCAGCCCCAGTCGTCGTCGTCGTCGAGGACGACATCGACACCCGCGAGCTCATCGAGCACAGCCTGGGGATGAAGGGCTACGAGGTGCACACCGCCAGCACCGGACGCGCCGGCCTCGAGCTCGTCCGGCGCGTCGCGCCAGACCTGGTCACGCTGGACCTCGGCCTGCCCGACCTCGACGGCACCGAGGTGTGTCGCCGCGTGCGCGAGGTGTCCGACGCCTACATCGTCATGATCAGCGCCCGCAGCGAGGAGGTCGACCGGCTCATCGGGCTCGAGATCGGGGCCGACGACTACGTCACGAAGCCGTTCAGCCCGCGGGAGCTGCAGGCCCGGGTGACGGCGATGTTCCGTCGCCCCCGCCTGGGGGCGCCGGCTGCTGCGGCACTGAGCCCGGCCTTGCCCGCTCCCGCAGAGCAGGAGCAGCCCGGCGTCGCCGCGCTCGCCGAGGAGGCCGAGGTCGTCACCCTCGGCCGGCTCCGCGTCGACCTGGAGAGCAGGTCGGTCACGGTCGACGACACCGAGGTGGAGCTGACCCGCACCGAGTTCGACCTCCTTGCCACAATGATCGCGGCACCGCGACGGGTCTGGGGTCGCGACGTGCTGCTGCGCCTGGTGTGGGGAGACGGCTGGGCTGCGGACGAGCACCTGGTCGAGGTCCACGTCGGCAACATGCGCCGCAAGCTGGGCAAGGCTCCCGGGTCGGTCCCGTTCATCCGCACGGTCCGCGGCGTCGGGTACCGCATGGAGGAACCCTCCGCCGTCTGACCTCAGGCAGGTTCGGCGAGTCCGGCAGCCGAGATCGAGGCGAGTGCTTCGTCGGTCCCCGTCGCCAGCCCGGCGACCACCGACAGTGCGCCGAGGGCGGCGGACCAGTCGCGCTCGACGACAGCCTGCTCGACGAGGCCCGCGACCGCGCTCATGGCGCTGGCCCCGATGGTCGCCGAGGTCACCTTCAGGCAGAGCACGGCGTCCATGGCCTGCTCGGCGTCCATCGCGCCACAGGCCCGCGACAGGCGACGAACCCGCCCCGGCAGGGCCTCGCGGTAGTGACGCGTGATGCGCCCCACGACCTCACGCTCGCCCAGCTCCTCGGCCAGCTGCTCCGCGACTGCGCCGTCGAACACGGCGGCTTCGAGGAGTGCGGCGTCGAAGCGTGCCGAGTCGAAGCGTTCGGCGTCGAACCGCGTGAGGTCCAGACCGCCTCGCACGACCGCGTCGAGCAGCCACTCGGTCGACTCGTCGGTGGCGATCAGGTCACTCACCGGACGCCTCCTTCGGCTCGGTGGCCCAGATACGCCACAGGGCGATCAGGACGAAGGCTCCCAGAGCTCCCCAGAAGAGGCCACCCTGCACGATCGGGGTCCGCAGCGTCCGGATCCAGGACCCGACGTACGGCACCACGGCCTTGGTCTGCCAGACGGTGTCGTCCTCGAGCGTGGCGACCCAGGGGTCCTTGCCGTTGTTGGCGTCGCCCTTGGTGACGACGGCCAGCCGGCCGCTGGAGTCGTGGGTGACGGCGACGACGCGGTGGGTCTCGACGCGGTGGTCCTCGACCGGGATGTGGTAGCTGATGATGTCGCCCACGACGAGCTCGGAGGCCGGCTTGGGCACGGAGACCACGACGTCGCCCGGCTTGATCAGCGGAGCCATGCTGCCCGTCAGCATCGTGGCCGTGCGGTAGCCGAGGACGTGCGGCCCGACGGCGAGGAACAGGAAGGCCACGGCGGCGACGAGGAGCAGCAGCGTCGAGACCGCCGAGCCGACGCGGCGAATCACGGCCGCGGGACGTCGGGCCGGCTCCCGCCGAGCGGTGGTGGCAGCGACGGGCGCGAGAGCTGGGCGGTGGCCGACGACGGCCCGAGCGCCTGCGATGGCGGTGGCGAAGGTCATGTCCTGCTCCTCATCTCGCGGGTGGTGGTCAGACGGCCGGGTGGTGGTCAGACGGGCCGGGTGGCCAGTGGCGGATCCGGGCTGGATCGCGCAGGGGCTCATGCCGGCCGCCGAGCAGGGGCTCGGCGACCGGCATGAGGGTCACTTGTTGGTCGCAGTCCGCTGCGTACCGGTGAAGTCGAACCCGATGACACTGCTCAGGCCCTGGAAGGTGTTGTCCGCCGCAACGGGAAGGGTGACCGTGACCCGGAGGTAGTCGGTCTTGGTGCTGGTGAGGGCCTGCAGGTTGCTGAGGACCTGGTTGGCGCCGACGATGCCCTTGCTGGCGAGGACGGTCTTGACCACGCCACCACAGGTGTAGGTGTACGCGGGAGCCGTACCGGCCTCGGTCCACGCGCTCGGGCAGGACTCGATGAGGACCTGCAGGCCGTTGGTGGCGTCGGTGTCGAGCTTGCTGCTGGTGGTGGCCGCCGTGGTGAGGGTGACCGTCGAGAGGTCCTGGTTGCCGTTGTTGGTCAGGTTGACCGCGCGCTGCACCGTGTCGCCGGGGACCAGGCCGGTGGCGGCCACGCTGAGGCGGTTCGCCGCGCCGGAGGCGCCGAGGTCGACCTTGACGGTGCCGGTGCCGACCGACTCGCTGGCCGACGTGGTGGAGGTGAAGGAGCCGAAGGTTCCCAGCCCGGCGACGCCGGCGGCGGCGGCGAGCAGGGCGACGGAGGCCAGAACCTTGCCGGACGACTTCTTGGTGGCGTTGCTCATGACTGGGTTCCTTGCTGTGGGGGCCGCGGGGGCGGCCGGGGAGGTCTGCGGTCAGCGCTTGCTGACAAGGAAGACTCTGGCGACCGCACCTCAAGGGAGCCGTCCGTGCGTCCGCAGGCTTGCCGCAAGAAACCCGCAAGGGCGACGCAGCGCGGCAGGCACGACCCGGCATACGTCGTGGACAACCGGGTGCGCCAGCCGTGCCGCGGTGGAAGTATCGGCAGCGTGCCCGACCAGACTGCGCCACGCGCCCAGACGATCTCCTACCCGGCCGCCGAGGCGCGGTCCGCGCGAGGAGCGACCGAGAAGGCCGACCCGCACGTCATCGTGCTGTTCGGCGCCACCGGCGACCTGTCCCGGCGCAAGCTCATCCCGGGCCTGGCCCACCTCGCCGCGTCCGAGCTGGCGCCCGACATCCGCGTCATCGGCACCTCCCTGGAGGAGATGACCGACGACGAGTTCCGCGAGTTCGCGCACACGGCCGCACAGGAGTTCGGCAACCACCCGCTCACGCCCGAGCAGTGGGACCGCTTCGACGACAACCTGCACTACGTCTCACAGTCGGCCGGCCCCGAGCCGCTGGCCGCCGCCGTCGCCCGGGCCGAGGCGTCGCTGGGCCCCGACGCGCAGCGGCTGCACTACCTGTCCGTGCCGCCGAAGGCCGCCGTCGCCGTCATCCAGATGCTGCGCGAGGCCAAGCTGGTCGAGCGGTCCCGGGTCGTCATGGAGAAGCCGTTCGGCACCGACCTCGAGAGCGCGATCGCCCTCAACGACACCGTGCACCAGACCTTCGACGAGTCGCAGATCTTCCGGATCGACCACTTCCTGGGCAAGGAGGCGGCCCAGAACATCCTCGCCTTCCGGTTCGCCAACGGCCTGTTCGAGCCGATCTGGAACCGCAACTTCATCGACCACGTCCAGATCGACATCCCCGAGACGCTCGGCCTCGACCAGCGCGCGAACTTCTACGAGGCGACCGGCGCCTACAAGGACATGGTCGTCACGCACCTGTTTCAGGTCATGGCGTTCGTCGCGATGGAGCCACCCACGGCGCTGGAGCCGCGGGCGATCAGCGAGGAGAAGAACAAGGTCTTCCGGTCGCTGCTGCCGATCGACCCGTCCGACGTGGTCCGAGGGCAGTTCGCCGGCTACACCTCGCTCGACGGCGTCGCCCCCGACTCCGACACCGAGACGTTCATCGCGCTCAAGGTCGGCCTCGACAACTGGCGCTGGGCCGGCGTGCCGTTCTACCTGCGCACCGGCAAGAAGATGGCCGAGGGCGCCCGCATCATCTCGATCGCGTTCAAGGAGGCGCCGCGCTCGATGTTCCCGGCGAACTCGGGCGTGGGGTCGGCCGGGCCGGACCACCTGACCTTCGATCTGGCCGACGAGTCCAAGGTGTCCTTGTCGTTCTACGGCAAGCGCCCCGGGCCCGGCATGCGCCTGGAGAAGCTCTCGATGCAGTTCTCCACGCGCGAGACCGAGCGGGCCGGCGACGTCCTCGAGGCCTACGAGCGGCTGATCCTCGACGCGATGCGCGGCGACCACACGCTGTTCACCACCGCCGAGGGCATCGAGTCCCTGTGGGAGCGGTCGCAGGGCCTGCTCGACAACCCCCCGGAGGTCAAGCCGTACCCGGGTGGCACGTGGGGTCCCAACGCGATCCACCAGCTGATCGCGCCGCACGCCTGGCGGCTGCCCTTCGAACGTGCGTGGCGCGAGAAGAAGTAGCCCCGGTCAGGCGTCGGCGTCCCGCAGGGAGTGCAGCCAGGCGCGGGCGTCGCCGAACGCCGCGTCCGTCGTCTGCGGGCTGACGCGCACCGCGGTCCCGTGCGCCGCCGGGTAGCTGCCGAGGAACCGCACGTCGGCGCACACCCGCTTGAGCCCGAGCAGCGCCTCGCCGACCCGCTCGTCGAGGACGTGACCCTCGATGTCGATGGAGAAGCAGTACGCCCCCATCGACTCCTTGGTCGGGCGGGACTCCAGCCGCGACATGTTGATGCCGCGCACTGCGAACTGCTCCAGCAGCTCGAGCAGCCCACCCGCGTGGTCGTCGCGCTGGAACAGCACCAGCGTCGTCTTGTCGGCCCCGGTCCGCTCGGGCAGCACCCCGGGACGCGCTACCAGCACGAACCTCGTCACCGCCGAGGCGTTGTCACCGATGTCGCTGGCCAGCACCTCCAGCCCGTGGTTGGCCGCTGCCACCGGGGCACAGACCGCGGCGTCGTATGACGGTGAGTCGCCTTGTCCTGCAAGGCCGGCCGCCGCTGCGGCCGTGGAGAGCGTGGGGACATAGGCGGCGTCCGGAAGGTTCGCGTCCATCCAGCCACGCACCTGCGCCCACGCGTGGCTGTGGGTGCCGATGGCGCGGACGCCGCGCAACGGCATACCCGGTCTCGCGGCGAGGACGAACGTGATCGGGACGAGCACCTCGGCGACCACGACGAGGGGTTCACCACTGGACAGGGCGTCGAGGGTGGCGCTGACGCCGCCCTCGACGGAGTTCTCGATGGGCACCATCGCACCGTCGACCTCGCCCGCGCGCAGCAGGGCCAGCGCAGCGTCGACCGAGCCGCAGGGCCGGTGCTCGGCCCCCGTGGCGGGCCCCCAGGCGTCGAGCGCCATCTGGGTGAAGGTGCCCTCGGGGCCGAGGTAGGCGTAGGTCGTCATGCCTTCTCCTGTCCGGTGCGCGCGCACGCGAGGGCCTGCTGCTCCTCGGGGGTCAGGGTCGCGTCGGACCGGCCACCGACGACACCCTTGGCGTAGGTGCGGGACTCGCCGCGCGCGTGGATCGAGGAGAAGACCAGGCCGTCGCCGGAGTCGTCGATGACCGCTGCGCTGAACGACAGCCGCCCACCCATGTCGCCGAACGCGTCGTAGCGCACGACGGCGACGTGGCGCAGCGCCTGGGCGATGTCGGCCCGCAGCGCCGCCAGGTCGCCGGCGCCGACCGGTCGCTGGGCCAGGGCCTGCCGCAGCTGGGTGCGCGCCCGGCCCAGCCGCACGAGGGCCAGGGCCGCCACGACGAGGGAGACGCCGGAGACGGCGAGCGCCACGACGGCGAGGGTCTGGGGGTCGGACACCCGGTCAGCGTATTGGGGGGCGCGGATACAGTCGACGCGATATGGATTTCGACCTCCTCACCATCGCCATCGTCTTCGGCTCGATCTTCGTCGTCGAGCTGCCCGACAAGACCTTCATCGCCACCCTCGTGCTGGCCACCCGGTTCCGGCCGCTGTACGTGTGGATCGGGGTGTCACTCGCGTTCCTCGTGCAGACCCTCGTCACAGTGGCCGTCGGCGGGTTGCTCGCCCAGCTCCCCAAGCGACCCGTCGAGGTCTTCGCGGCGGTCATGTTCCTCGTCGGCGGGGTCCTGCTCCTGCGCGGCGCCGACAAGGCCGACGAGGAGGAAGCCGAGACGGAGGAGGAGTTCTCCCACAAGGGTGCAGCGACCGCCGTCGGCCTCAAGGCGATCGCGGTCTCGTTCGGGGTGCTCTTCCTCGCCGAGTGGGGCGACCTGTCGCAGCTGCTGACCGCGTCGATGGTGCTGCAGTTCAAGGAGCCCGTGTCGGTGTTCATCGGCGCGTTCCTGGCCCTGGTGACGGTGTCCGGACTCGCCGCGGTGCTCGGGCGGGCGCTGCTGACGCGGGTGAAGCTGGCCACGATCCGGCGCATCGGGGGCGGCGTCTGCCTGGTGCTCGCCGCGCTGACGGTCCTCCAGATCTTCGAGGTCATCACCATCTGAGTTCCGCTAACCCCTGCTAGCAGGGGTTAGCGGAAGGTGGACAGGCTGCAAGCTGTCCGGATTTCACCAGCTCCTGCTAGCAGGGGTTAGGTGAATGGGGCGGGGAGCAGGGTGTTCGCTCAGCCCTCTTTGGCTCGCAGGGGGAGCCGCACCGTCACGACCGCGCCACCGTCCCGGGACTCGAGGGAGATGTCGCCGCCGTGGCGCTCGACGACGATCCGGCGGGAGATGTCGAGCCCGAGACCGGTGCCCTTGCCGACCTCCTTGGTGGTGAAGAACGGCTCGAACGCGTGCGAGGCCACCTCGTCGGGCACGCCCGGCCCGTCGTCGGCGACCTCGACCACGACTCCTTCTGCGGTGCCGCGCACGGTGATCCGGAGCGTGCCGGTGCCCTCCATGGCGTCCACCGCGTTGTCGACGAGGTTGGTCCAGACCTGGTTGAGCTCACCCGGGATGGCCTCGACCTGCGGCAGGTCCTCGGCGTAGTCGCGCACCACGGTCACCCCGCCGCGCAGCTTGTGGCCCAGCATGACCAGCGTGCTCTCCAACCCCTCGGTGACGTCGGTCCGCTGCACCAGGGCCCGGTCCAGCTGGGAGTACGAGCGCACCGCCCCGATCAGCTCCGAGACGCGGTGGGTCGCCTCGCGGATCTCGCCGAGCAGTCCTGCCACGGTCAGGGAGCTGGCGACCCACTCCAACGCCGGGGCGAGCTGGTCCGGGTGCAGCTGCGCGGCCGCCCGGTCGAAGACGTCGACGCCAGCACCGGCAGCCGCGAACGGCGGGGCGATCACCCAGTCGCGGTCCACGTCGTGGCCCACGAGCCAGTCGGCGAGCTCCTCCTCGCGGTCGGCGACGCCCAGCGCGTCGAGCTCCTGGGCCTGGTCACCGACGCTGCGCCGGAGCGTGTCGAGCATGACGAACTGCTCAGCCGTCATCGAGCTCTCGGCCAGCTGGCGCAGCGTGGTGAGGACTGCCTCGGTGGCTTGGCCCAGGGCGTCGACGGCGCGGGTCGCGGCCGACGCGGGGTTGTTGATCTCGTGCGCGAGCCCCGCCGCGAGCGTGCCCAGGGCGACGAGGGCCTCGCGCTGCCTGGCCTTGGCCTCGATGCTGCGCACGGTGTTGACCAGCCCGGCGATGAGGTGGACGCCGAAGGGGAACCACTCGCGCGCGACCTCGCCGAGGGACTCGGCCGGGACCCGCAGCAGCCGGCCCGGCGTCACCGCCCGCGCCGTGGCCAGGTAGACGCCGTGCTCGTCCCAGGCCTGGAAACCACCGGCCCACTGCCCGGGGGTCTTCATCACGCCGAGCTCGGTCTCCTGCTGGCCGACGCGTCGCACCAGGCTCAGCGACCCGTCGAGGAGCACCCACCAGAAGTCCGCCGGCTTGCCCTCGTGGAACGGCACGTCCCCGGGCTGGAAGGGCCACTGGGTGCCGGCCGACCAGAGCCGGTCGAGCTGGTGGTCGGTGAGCCCGTCGAACAGCGGGAGGTGCCGCAGCTCCGAGACCCCGGTCACGTCATACCCGCTCACGTCGTCGCCAGGAAGCGGTGGACGAGGTAGACGGCCATCCCACCCTCGCCCACGGCGGACGCGACCCGCTTCATCGAGTCCAGGCGCACGTCGCCGGCGGCGAACACCCCGGGGACGCTCGTCTCCAGCGCGTATGGCGGCCGGTCGCCGGACCACGCGGGGCGTGGGCCCACGAGCAGGTCCTGACCGGTGACGACGAAGCCGTGGTCGTCCCGGACGATGTCGTCACCGAGCCAGTCGGTGCGCGGCATCGCCCCGATGAAGATGAACAGCCAGGTGGTCGCGACCTCCTCGGTCTCGCCGGTGGCGCGGTCCCGGAGCGTCAGCGACTCGAGGTGCCCCTCGCCGTGCGCGGCGACGACCTCGCACCCGAGCCGCACCTCGATCGCGGGGCACGCCCGGATCCGCTCGACGAGGTACTGCGACATGGTGTGCTCGAGGCTGTCGCCGCGGACCAGCATCACGACCCGCTTGGCGAACCGCGCGAGGTTGAGGGCGGCCTGGCCGGCCGAGTTCGCGGCCCCGACGAGGTAGACGTCCTCGCCCTCGCACTGGGCCGCCTCGCTGGCCGAGGCGCCGTAGTGGACGCCCCGCGCACCGAGCTCGTCGAGCCCGGTGGCCTCGAGGCGGCGGTACGAGACCCCCGTGGCGATGAGGACGGCCCGGGCCTCGAGCTCGTCCACGCCGTCGATGACGACGGAGCGCACGGGGCCCCGAGTCCGCAGCCCGACCGCCTCGCGGGCGACGACCATCTCGGCGCCGAACCGGGCCACCTGCGCCACCGCCCGATGGGTGAGGTCCGCTCCCGAGAGGCCCTTGGGGAAGCCGAGGTAGTTCTCGATCGAGGCGCTCTGCCCGGCCTGACCACCGGGTGCGTCCCGCTCGACCACGACGGTCCGCAGGCCCTCCGACGAGGCGTAGACCGCCGCCGCGAGACCGGCGGGGCCACCTCCGACGATGCACAGGTCGTAGAGCGGTGCGTCGGCCAGCGTGTGCAGGCCCAGCGCGTCGGCCACCGCCCGGTTGCTCGGACTGCGCAGCGGCTCACCGTCGGGGACGAGCACCAGCGGCAGGTCCGCAGGCGTCGCAGCGGCGAGCTCGACCAGCTCGCGGGCGCCCTGGTCCCGCTCGACGTCGAGCCACAGGTACGGCACGTGGTTGTGCGCGAGGAAGGTCTTGACCTCCTGGCTGCGGTCGGACCAGCGGTGCCCGACCACCCGGACCTGGCCGGCCTCGTCGCGGTGGCCGTCGCGCCAGTCGCCGAGCAGGTCGTCGACGACGGGATAGAGCTTGTCCTGCGGCGGGTCCCAGGGCTTGAGCATGTAGTAGTCGAGTTCGATGTCGTTGATGGCCTTGATCGCCACGTCGGTGTCGGCGTACGCCGTGAGCAGCAGCAGCTTGGTGTCGGGGCTGAGCGCGCGTACCTGCTCGAGCAGCTCGATGCCGGTCATCCGGGGCATCCGCTGGTCGGTGACCACGAGGGCGACGGGGCGGCCGCGCAGGGTGAACTCGCTCAGCAGCTCCAGGGCCGTGGCACCCGAGGTGGCACCCGCCACGCGGTAGTCGGCGCCGAAGCGCTCGCGCAGGTCCCGGGTGATCGCGCGCGACACCACGGGGTCGTCGTCGACCGCCAGGATGGTCGGCTTGGCCACGGGCTGCTCCGTCCCCGGACGCCGGCCCCGGCGGGCACCCCGAGCGGCGGCGCTCCGCTGCTCGGCAGGCTACCTGCACGCCTGCGGCGTGCGCCATGGTCCGCCAGGACCGCGGGCGGCAGCACCACGGCCGGTATGGCGCCGCGGCCAGGCGCAGGGTCAGGTGACGACGTCGACCGGGTCGCCGGCTGCGAAGGCGAGCAGCTGGTCGACGGCGAGGTCGTAGAGCCGGTCGAGCGACCCGGCCGTGACGTACCCGAGGTGCGGCGTCGCGGTGACGCCGGGCAGGCCGACGAGCGGGTCCGTGCCACCGGTCACGGGCTCGTCGTCGAACACGTCGACCGCGGCCCGTCCCGGTCGCCCGGCGCGGACCGCGGCGGCGAGCGCGCCCGGCTCGACCAGGGCGGAGCGCGACGTGTTGACGAAGAGCGCAGTCGGCTTCATCAGGGCGAGGTCGGCGGCCGTGACGATCGAGCGGGTCTCGTCGGTGAGGGGCACGTGCAGGCACAGCACGTCGGACCCCGCAAAGAAGGCCTCGCGACTCGTGGCGGCGGCATACCCCTGCTGGGCGGCGCGGTCGAGGGAGCCGGACCGACCCCACACGAGGACCTGCATCCCGAAGGCCGCGCCCACGCGGGCGACGTGCGAGCCGATCCGGCCGAGGCCGTAGACGCCGAGCGTCGCGCCGTGCAGCCCGACCCCGACGGAGCTCTGCCACCGGCCGGCCCGCAGGGCCGCGACCTCCTGTGGCAGGTGGCGGGAGCTGGCGAGGACCAGCGCCCACGTGAGCTCGGCGGTCTCGCGAGAGCTGGGCGCGGCCCTCGCCGAGATGGTCACGCCCCGCTCCGCGAGCGCCGCAAGGTCGAGGTGTCCTGTGCTGCGCCCGGTCTGGCTGATGAAGCGCAGCGTGGTCAGCCGTTCGACGACCTCGCGCGGGAGGGCGGTCCGCTGCTGCAGGAGCACGACCGCCTCGAACCCGTCGAGCCGCACCGCGAGGTCGGGGCCGGTCACGCTGTCGGTGAACGCCACCACCTCGTGTCCGCCCAGCCGTCCTGCCGCCGCGGTGTGACGGAAGTGGTCGGCGTAGTCGTCGAGGACGGCGATCCTCACGACGGCGACCCGGCCGTGGTGCGCGGGTTCGCCGCGGGCAGGTCGGCGCCGGTCCCGGGTTCGGGCAGGCCGGCGCCGGTCCCGGGCTCGGGCAGGTCCGGCCCCGTGCCGGGCTCGGGCAGGTGCAGCGCCCACCACAGCAGGCCGAGCGCCGTGAGGGCGAAGAACACGTCGGAGTTCTGCAGCATCCGCCCCGGCAGGTCGGGCCAGTCGGGGTGGCTGAGCCAGGTGATGCCCCACCAGGGCATCCGGCACAGGAAGAACCCGGTGATGAGCGCGGCGGCAGCGATCCGGCGGCGGTCGCGCAGCGGGTTGGCGCCGAGCACCGCGAACACGACGACGACCATCCAGTGCAGGTGGTGGATCCACGCCACGGGTGAGAGCAGCACCGCCATCAGGCCGACCGCGGCGACCTCGCTGATCGAGTCGCCGAGCCGGTAGGCCCGGCGGGCGAGCGAGAACCCGATGAACCCGACGACCGCCACGAGCAGGAACCAGATCGCGTCGCCGAGCAGCCCGTCCGGCCCGACCCGGAGCAGGAACCCGCGGATGCTCTGGTTGGCGGTGCCGGCGTTGGGCCCCAGGCGGGCGGGGTCCTGCAGGGCGCCGCCCCAGAACGTGAAGGACGCCTCGGGCAGCAGCAGCCAGGCGCCGAGGGTGACGCCCACGGCGGTGCCGATGGCCGTGAACGCCTCACGCCACCGCCGGTTGAGCAGGTAGTGCACGACGAAGACGCCCGGCGTCAGCTTGATGGACATGGCCAGCCCGACGAGCACGCCGGGCGGGATCCGGCGGAGCAGGCCCGGACGGGGGTGGCGCAGGTCCATCAGGCAGGCCAGCACCATGAAGGCGTTGACCTGACCGAACCGGATCCCGTCGGAGACGGGGTGCAGCCACAGCATCGGGGCGGTGAGCAGGGCCAGGGTGATGGGCACGAGCGGGCCGGTGCGGTGGATCAGGCGCCACCCGGCATACCAGACGATCGCGGTGGTGGCCGCGATCTGGAGGGCCGTCCAGAGCCAGCCGACCACGCCGAACGGCACGAGCGCCAACGGGATGGCGAGGATCGCCGCGAACGGCGGGTAGGTGAACGGCAGCAGCTGCGGCGCCTCGGTCATCGCCGAGTAGACGGGCCGGCCGGTGAGGATCGAGACCCCGGCCTCGCGGTAGACCTCGACGTCCACCTGCCACTGGTCGAGCGGCCAGAAGACGAGGTAGCGCAGCACGGGCAACGACGCCGCCAGCAGCACGAGGAACACCCCGAGGGCCCAGCGCGCCCGGGGCGGCCAGACCGAGACCCGCTCGCCGGCGCGGCGGGCGACCCCGAGCAGGACCGCACCGGTGCGTCGCAGCGGCCCCCGGGGGGGAGCCGTGGGCGCGGTCGTCGTGGTCACGCGCCCATTGTTGCGTGCCACCCGCCCCGTAGCCTGTACGGGTGACCCGTCGCGCCCTCGCCCTGCTCGCCGGCCTGTTCGCAACGATCACCGCGATCCTCGGTGTCGCCGGACCGGCCCTCGCCAGCCAGCCGCAGGCAGCGCCCTCGCCGCAGGCCGCACTCTCGCCTCAGGCCGCCGCCTCCCCGCGTTCCGCCGCCGACGCGTCGCTCACCACCGCCACCGCCCCCAACCCGGTGATCCTCGTCGGCACCGGCGGCCTGACCTGGAGCGACGTCTCCCGGGAGCAGACGCCCGCCCTGTGGTCGTTCCTGCGCGACGGGGCGACGGCGGCGCTGTCGGTGCGGTCGGTCTTCACCAACACCTGCCCGATCGACGGGTGGCTCAGCCTCTCGGCCGGCAACCGCGCGGGTGCCCCCGGCCCCGAGAAGGGTGGCGCCCGCAAGACCACCCAGCCGTGTGCGCCCATCCCGGTGGTCGACAGCGGGGTCGTGCCCGGCTGGGACACCTACGTCGCCGCAGCGGCGGCCAAGCGCTTCGACTCCCGGCCCGGCCTCCTCGGGGAGACCCTCGCGAGCAACAACACCTGCATCCAGGCGGTGGGCCCCGGAGCAGGGGTGGGCGCCGCCTACCGCTCGGGAGCCGTGCCCCGGTATGCCGCGTTCGACCCCGACCAGCTCACCGGCCGGCTCACGAGCTGCCCGGTGACGTTGGTCGACGTGGGTTCGCTGCGCGACCCCGACGACGTCGCCGAGGGCGAGCAGCAGGTCGGGGCCGGCAGCCGGGCCGACCAGGTCAAGGAGATCGACGAGCGGCTCGCGCAGGTGCTCGAGGCCGCCCCCTCCGGCTCCGACATCATCGTGGCCAGCCTGTCCGACGCCGGCAGCAGCGAGCGGCTGCGGCTGGTCGCGGCCAAGGGGCCGCAGTACGGCACCGGCACCTTGTACTCGTCCTCCACCCGCCAGCCGGGGCTCGTGCAGGCGTCCGACCTGACCGCGACCCTGCTCAAGGCGGCCGACGTCCCGCTGCCCGCGGAGGTCGGTGGGCGGGGGCTCGAGCGCCAGGACCCCGAGGGCAACTCGGAGGAGGCGGCTCGCGACCGGCTGCGGCACCTCATCGACTTCGACGACGCCAGCCACGACGTGCACGCGCTCGTCTCCCCGTTCTTCAACGGCGTCGTCTACACCCAGATCGCGATCTACCTGTTCGCGGCCGTCGTGTGGCGGCGCGACTTCGGCACGAACGACCGGCGGCTGCGGCTGCTGAGCCTCGTGCGCCGGGTCGCCGTGGTCGCGGCGAGCGTCCCGGCGTCGACGTTCCTGGCCAACCTCATCCCGTGGTGGCGGTTCCCGGTGCCGCTGGTCGCGGTCACGCTGTCGGTCGCGCTGTTCGTCACGATCATCTCCGGCATCGCGTTCCTGGGGCCGTGGGGCCGGCGGCTCACCGGCCCCCTCGCGGCCGTGTCCCTCGCGACGATGCTGGTGCTGGGTGGCGACATCCTGTTCGGGTCGCGGCTGCAGATCTCGTCGCTGATGGGCCTGCAGCCGGTCGTGGGCGGGCGCTTCTACGGCATGGGCAACGTCACCTTCGCGCTCTTCGCGACGTCCGCCCTGCTGCTCGCGATCGCCGTGTCGGGGTACTTCGTCCGGCGCGGACGCCCGCGGGTCGGGGCTGCGGCGGCGGTCGTCATCGGCGTGGTCGCCGTGGTGATCGACGGCAGCCCCAACTGGGGTGCCGACGGCGGCGGCCCTCCCGCGCTCCTGCCCGGCCTCGCCTACCTCGTGCTGGCGATCCTCGGGATCAAGCTGACGTGGCGCCGTGGGGCCCTCATCGTCGGCGTGACGGCTGGTCTGTTCCTGCTCGTCGGCTTCCTCGACTCGTTGCGCGCGCCGGCATCCCAGTCCCACCTCGGCCGGTTCTTCGACTCGCTGTTCACCGGTGGCGCAGGCGACATCGTGATCCGCAAGCTCGAGCAGAACATCTCGATCCTGTTCAGCAGCACCCTGACCCTGCTGGTGCCGATCGCCCTGGCCTTCGTCATCTACGTCCTGGCGCGGCCCACCTCGTGGGGCTCGCAGTCACTGCGCCGGTCCTACGAGGCGTGCCCGACCCTGCGCCCGGGGCTGATCGCGCTGCTCATCACGCTCACGATCGGCTTCGCCATCAACGACTCCGGCGTGGCCATCCCGGCGAACGGAGCGATCATCGCCGTGCCCCTCATCATCGCGGTGAGCGTCAGGGTGCTGGAGGACGAGGCGCGGGTGAACGCCTCCACCCGCGCGCTGCGGCGAGGGTGAGCCACCCCCAGACCAGCAGCACGGCATACGGCACGAGGGAGCGGCGCACCCACAGGGTGGCGCGTTGGACGGACGGGGTCATCGCCTCGACCCGGCCCGGCACGTAGGCCAGCGTCATCGCCACGAGGTGCAGCAGCAGGGCGCGGTCGAGCACGCTCGCCGCGAGCACCGGCAGGGTCGCCCAGGTGAGGACGAGGTACCACGGCAGGGAGTACGGGGCCGAGAGCGCGTAGGCGGTGCTGAGCACGAAGGTGCCGCGGGCGGCGGTTCCGAGCGTGCTGGCCGGCGCCAAGCCGCGCGTGAGCCGGGTCAGGACGACGACGAGGACGAGGAACAGGGCCAGCGCCAGGGCGGCAACGAGGTCGCGCGCGTCGGCATTGGTCATCGGACCGTCGAGCGCCTCGAGCAGCAGGCGCCACGGGGTGGCCAGCGAGACCGACCGGCGGGCTCGGTCGAGCTGGTCGAAGACGTGCGGGCCGGCCCACCAGTGCAGCGGGACGACCACCGCGAGCAGGCTGGCCACGAGGACCGCAGTGCGGCGGGCGAAGCCCTGCCGCTCGTGGACCCACCAGGCCAGCAGCAGGGCGAGGACGGCCACCCCGACCGTGAACTTCGTCGACACACCGAGACCCGCGAGCACTCCCGCCGCCCAGGTGCTGCGGGACGACGCCCAGACGGCGAAGAGCACCAGCGCCACCGCCACGAGCTCGACGTGGGCGCCGAACACCGCGACCCCGACCACGACCGGGTTGAGCGCCCAGAGGGCCGCGACGCGACGGCGGCCGGGGCCGGGGCCGACGAGGGCCGTGACGACCCAGGTCGTGGCCAGCCAGGCGAGCAGGACCATCAGCTGCCAGACCCACACGGTCTGGCGCATGGAGTCCTGCCCGAGGTGGGCCGCGAGCGCCTGGAGGGCCGTCGCGAACGGACCGTAGATGCTGACGGTGCCGTCCCACGGCGGCCGGACCGCGCTGGTGACGGGGTCGGTCGGGGACCACGCGTTGGGGGGCGTGAGGTAGGGGTCGCCGCCGTGCGCGGCGATCTGGCCGTACGCGGCGTAGTTCGTGTGGTCGGCGGAGCCGAAGGGCGACGTCAGCGTGATGACGGCCAGCACCACGAGCGCGCCCAGCACGACCTGGGCGCGCTGGGGCAGCCCGTGCCGAAGGTGCAGGAGCACCCCCAGGGCCCCGAGCAGGTATGCCGCCCACAACAGTCCGGTGACAAGGGCCGGGCCGGGGGCCCAGGACCAGTCACCGGGGAGCCAGCCGACCTCGGGTCCCAGCCCCGGCTTGGCGGCGCTCTCACCGGCGGCCCCGACGACCACCAGCAGGGCGAAGGAGACGGTCAGCACGGCCGCGGTGGCCACCCGGGGCGGCGTCCACGGGGTGACGCCCCCGTCCGACGGGGGGAACAGCCGCCCCACCGCCCCCCTCGTCGCAGCCATGACGCCCGCGATCAGCGCAGTCCGCGACGGACTCGGCGACGGGCCAGGGCGAGGGCGACGTCGCGGAACTGCCTGGCACGGTGCACCTGGCCGCGCCAGTCCGAACCGCTGACCCGGTGGTGCAGCTCGCAGGGCACCTCCTCGACGCTCAGCCCCGCGAGCAGCACGTCGACGGTGAGGCCGACCTCGACACCCCAGCCGCGGGCCAGCGGCGTGGCAGTGTCGAACGCGGCGCGGGACAGGCATCGCATGCCCGACAACGGTTGCTTCGCCTCGAATCCGGTGAGGTCCTCGATCCCCTTGCGCGCCAGGCGGACGACGAAGCCGCGACCCCCACCGGCGGTCTTCTGCGGAGGGAGAGTCGCGATCGTCATGTCCGCCAGGCCCTGCAGCACCGGCGGCACGAGGACGCCGACGTTGACCGCCGACTCCTCGAGGTCGCCGTCGACGAAGAGCAGCGGACGCGGTGTCGAACGCACCGCCCCCGCCGCGCCGGCCGGCTCCCCGCCCCGCCCTGGTTCGCCGTCCAGCTCTTCCCCGGTCCGCGACTCACCGTCCCGCGCAGACTCCACTGACTCGTGCCGCGCGACGTAGTCCGCTCCGGTCGTCATCGCCGAGGCCTTGCCGCGGTTGCGCGCGTGGCGCACCACCTCGGCGCCGGCCTCGCGGGCGAGGTCAGCGGTTGCGTCGCTGCTGCCGTCGTCGACGACCACGACGAGGTCGACCCCCGGGATGGAGCGCACCGCTCGCACGGTGGCCGCGATCCGCTGCGCCTCGTCCTTGGCGGGGATGACCGCGGCAACGCTCAGCGGCAACGTCGACGTCATGGGAGCAGCCTCCTAGCGCAGGGTGACCTGGCGGCTGAGCAACCCGGACCGGGCGCGGCGCTCGTCGACGGTGAGCGCGTCCTGCGAGCCCAGCACCCCGGCATACCGTGTGACGAAGGCGCCGAGGCCCTCCTCGTAGTCGGCCGCCGCGAGCTCGGGGTCGAGGTCCCACACGGGGACGAGCAGCCCGCAGGCGCGGAAGGCACCGAGCAGGCGCGTGCCCTCGCCGACGCCGTCCTCACCGGCGGCGTGCAGCCGGGCCAGGGCGTCGGTGGCGAGGTCCTCGTCGTCGGGCAGCACCAGCCGGATGTGGGTGCGGTCGCCGATCCGGCACCAGTACGCCGATTCCGTCGCGGCCATCTTCACGGTCGGGATGACCGACTCGTTGGCCCGCTCGAGCGAGGCCTTGCCCTCGTCGTCGAGGTCGGTCTCGCCGACCCAGAACTCGAAACCCTCGTGCACCGTCACGTCCAGCGGCGCGGACAGGTCGAGCAGGTCCTGCAGCCTCGGGCTCTGCGCGGTGGACGGGTCGGTCGTGACGACCGGCGTGCCCTCCTCGGCCGTCGCGGCGGCCACGAGCGCCGCAGCGAGGTCACGGGACGCGTCGCCGGACACCGAACCCGTCTGCGTCCCGAAGAACACGGTGCCGTCGGCCCGGTGCAGCCCCGGCCACGCGAGCGGCAGGACCGTGGCGACCGTGGCGTCGGGACCGGCTCCCTGGGGCGTCTTGCCCGCCGCGAAGCTCACCGCCGCGGTCGCAGCGGGCAGGATCTCGCGCATCGCGACCCAGTCGGTCTCGCCCGGCAGCCCCTCGAAGGGCCGACGGACGAATGGTGCCGGCTCGACACGAGCCGAGCCCTGGTCTGCGCCCTTGCGGCGCCGCGATGCCTTACCCATGCGCCAAACCCTAGGGCCTCGGGGTTGGCGGTGCCGTCAGTGCGTGCGGCGGCGCGAGGGGCCGCCGAGCGAGGCCCACACGGTCGAGCCGGTGCGGTCCTCGGTCACACCCCACTCGTGCGCGAGGCTGCGGACGATGCGCAGGCCGCGGCCCGAGGGTGCCCAGATGGTGCGGGGGGCAGGGCGCGGCGTGCTGTCACCCCCACCGTCGGTGACCTCGACCTCGACCACGCCTGCCTTGACCTTCCAGTGCACCCGCAGGTTGCCGTCGGCGAGAGGGCGCGCGTGCCGGATCGCGTTGGACACCAGCTCGGAGATGACGATCTCGGCCTCGTCGATGACGGCCGGGCTCACCTCGCGGGTGGCGAGGTCGTCGACCACGGCCTTGCGCACGAGGGCGACCGACGCGGCCCGCCAGGGGACCCGCATGGTCCTGGCCGCGTCGCCCCCGCGGGCACCAGCATGCGGCACCGAGCGCACAGGGGGCGCGGCGCGATCCGGACGAAGGGGTGATGCGGTCATTCGGCGAACAATCCGTTCTTTTCCGACACTGCTGCCGCAGCCTACCGACGCTCGCGCACAGCGTCGAGCACGGCGCCGGGACGGTTGCTGATGATCCCGTCGACCCCGAGCTCCAGGCACAGGGCGATGTCGGCTGGTTCGTCGACCGTCCAGGCGAAGACCTCGTGACCGTGACGGTGCTGGCGCTCGACAGTGCGGGGCCACCGCCGCAGGATCCTGATGTCGAGACCGACGGTGTGGACCCCCTTGGGCAGCGACCCGTCACGGAACCGTAGGGGCACCGACTCCTCGATGAGGTAGACCGCCGGAACGTGCGGCGACAGCTGTCGCATCCGTTGGACGGCGAGCTGCGAGAACGACATGACCCGCACCCAGTGGTCACCCGGTCGGCGTGGGGTGTCGAGCCCGAAGTCGGCCAGCACCCGGGCCAGCTGGCGCTCGACGAGACCGGCGTACCGCGTCGGGTGCTTGGTCTCGATGGCCACGCCGACGGGTCGGTCGCTCGCGGTGACGGTCGTCAGCAGGTGGCGCAGGGTCAGGAGGTTGTTGCGGTCGCGGTCGGGCAGCTCGGCGTCGCCGGGGTGCGCCTGCTTCCACGAGCCCCAGTCCAGCCCCTCGAGCTCGGCCAGCTCGAGCGTCGAGACGATGCCCCGGCCGTTGGACGTGCGGTTGACCCGGCGGTCGTGGACGCAGACGAGGTGGGAGTCGGCAGTCAGCCGCACGTCGCACTCGAGGGCGTCGGCGCCCTCCTCGATGGCCCGCAGGTAGGCCCGCAGGGTGTGCTCGGGCTCGGCGAGGCTGGAGCCACGGTGGGCGATGACCAAGGGGGTGCGACGGGACACAGCAGCAGAACGCGTGGGGACGGCGTCGTCGAGCACGCGACCATGGTTCCACAGCAGGACCGGTCGGTCGCGCACGTGCGGCACGATGGGGCCGCGCGCCCACGGCATACCGGCTGGGGGCACTCACACGACTGGGAGGTGCGGCGTTCCATGGGTGTGAACCTGCCCGCCTTCCAGACCCTCGTCGACGCGCACTGGCGCGATGTGGCGCGCCTGGCGCACGCCCTCGCCGGCCCCGTCGACGGCGACGACGTCGCCCAGCAGGCGTGGACGCAGGCCCTCGCGGCCTATCCCACCGTGCGGTCGGCGACGAACCTGCGCGGCTGGCTGCTCACGATCACGCACCGGTGCGCCATGGACCTGCACCGTGGACGGGCCCGCCGTGCGGTGCCCCACGACGACCCCGCCTCGCTCGCCTCCGGCCCGGCCGCACCACCTGCCGACGCCGCCCTGCCCGACGGCCCCCTGTGGTCGCGCGTCGGGGCCCTGCCGCCGAGGCAGCGCGAGGCGGTCGTCCTCAAGTACGTCGCCGACCTCGACCACCCGACCATCGCCGCCGCCCTCGGCACCACCCCCGCCATGAGCCGCCGCCTCGTCAGCGACGCTCTCGCCACCCTGCGCAAGGACCTGCCATGACTGACCTGTTTCCCGGACTCCTCTCCGGCTTCGACCCGACCGTGCACCCCCCGGTGCTGCCACCCTCTGACGTCTCGTACGTGGTCGAGGACACCGTGATCGGGCGGATGCTGTTGGCCCGCAACGACTCCGGCGCCCTCGTCGCCTCGGCCTTCGTTCCCGACGACGCCGCCGAGCAGGCCGTGCTGACCCGGCTCAGCGCCAAGATCTCCCCTCGCGTGCTGCGTCAGCCCGGCGAGCTCGACGAGGCCCGCCGCGAGCTCGAGTCGTTCCTCGCCGGTCGGACCCACGCGTTCACCCTGCGCACCGACCTGGCCCTCGCCTCGGACTTCCAGCGCACGGTCCTGCCGCGGCTGGCGGGGTCGGTCGGCTACGGCCAGCGGGCGACGTACGGCGAGCTCGCGGCCCTGGTGGAGCGTCCTCGCGCCGCCCGCGCCGTGGGGGCGGCGCTGGGCGCCAACCCGCTGTGCGTCGTGCTCCCGTGCCACCGCATCGTCGCCTCCAGCGGCGCCCTGACCGGGTATGCCGGCGGGCTGGCTGCCAAGCGCTACCTGCTCGACCTCGAGGCGACCCACTAGTCGGGTCAGGCGGGGCCGTAGTGCAGGTGGACGACGCCGTTGGCGTAGGCGTCCGTGCCCTTGAGGGCGAAGCGCGTCGTGTCGAGTCCCTCGGGCAGCAGCCGCGCGCCCGACCCGAGCGCGACCGGGTAGACGAACAGGTGCAGGTCGTCGACCAGCCGGTCGGCAACCAGCCCACGCACCAGCGTGCCGCTGCCGGACACGTAGATCGTGCCGTCGGTCTCGTCCTTGAGCCGGCGGATGGTGTCGGCGTCGTAGCCGCCCAGCCGCAGCGTGTTGGCCCACTCCTGCGTCACGTCCCGCTCGCCGACGACGTACTTCGTCGTGTCGTTGAAGAACGGCGCACCGGGGTCGTCCTCGACCGTGCGCTCGCGCCAGGCCGGCGCGAACATGTCGAAGGTGTTGCGGCCCAACAGGATTGCCCTTGCCTGCCCGGTGATGCCCGCCAGCGTCTCTCCCATGGCGGGGTCGAACCCGAACTCGAACGTCCAGCGGGGGTCCTCGTAGACGCCGTCGAGGGAGATGAACTCGTGAACTGCGATGGTGCCCATGGGGTCCGGCCTTTCCTGGCGAGCAGCGGGTGCGGGTGGTGTCTCCCAGAGTGCCAGCCGCGCCACCCCTCGTGAATCCGAGGTGCGGGTGGTGCAGGATCGGGGGATGAGCGATGGTGTGTATGACGTCGAGCGGGTCCGCTCCCACTTCCCGGCCCTGCGCGCAGGGGCTGCGCACTTCGACGGCCCCGGCGGTTCGCAGACGCCTGATGTCGTGGCGATGGCCGTGGCCGACACGCTGACCTCCGCGATCTCGAACCGGGGCACGGTCACGCCGTCGGAGCGGCTGGCCGACACCGTCGTGGTCGAGGCCCGCGCCGCGATGGGCGACCTGCTCGGCACGGACCCCCTCGGCATCGTCTTCGGGCGCTCGGCGACCGAGCTGACCTTCCAGCTCGCGCGGACGCTCACGGCCTCGTGGGGCGAGGGCGACGAGGTCGTCGTGACCCGGCTCGACCACGACGCCAACGTCCGGCCGTGGGTCATCGCCGCGCAGGCGTGCGGCGCCACGGTGCGCTTCGCCGACTTCGACCCCGCGACGGGCGAGCTCGACCCCGCCGCCATCGAGGCCGTCGTCACGGAACGCACCCGGCTGGTCGCGGTGACCGCGGCCTCGAACCTCATCGGCACGCGGCCGGACCTGCCGGCCATCGCCGAGCTGGCCCACGGCGCCGGCGCCCTGCTGTGGGTCGACGGTGTGCACGCCACCGCCCACGTGGCCACCGACCTGCCCGCCTCGGGGGCCGACTTCTGGGTCTGCTCGCCGTACAAGTTCCTGGGTCCGCACCTCGGGGTCCTCGCGGCCAGCCCGGAGCTGCTGGAGACGCTGCGGCCGGCCAAGCTGCTGCCCTCCAGTGACGCCGTGCCGGAGCGGTTCGAGCTCGGCACGCTGCCGTACGAGCTCCTCGCCGGGACGACCGCTGCCGTGGACTTCCTCGCCGGGCTCGACTCCGGTGCGCCGGGGTCGCGGCGCGAGCGCCTCGTCGCGTCCTTCGCGGCCCTCGAGTCCCACGAGGACGACCTCCTGGCCACCCTCGAGAGCGGCATCCGCGCGCTGCCCGGCGCCACGGCATACAGCAACGCGAAGCGGCGGACTCCGACCCTGCTGTTCACGCTCGACGGGCACGAACCGCAGGCGGTGCGGGCGCACTTCGCGGAGTCCGGGGTCAACGCGCCCGCCGGCCACTTCTACGCCTGGGAGTGCAGCCACCACCTGGGGCTGGGGGCAGAGGGGGGCGTTCGCGTAGGGCTGGCGCCGTACACGAACGACGAGGACGTCGCCCGGCTGCTGGACGCCCTGCGCAGCCTCTGAGGGCTCAGACCGCACGGCCCGAAACATCTGTGGGCGGGTGTCGAATCGACGACGGCTCGTTCGGCACCAGGGGTGAAGGCACCGGAACCGCCGGCGCCGGACGCAGGACCACCCCCGTCGGGCAGCCGCCCGACCCGAGCAAGGAGCCCTCCATGGGATCAATCACCTCCAGCCTGTTCATCTCGCTCGACGGTGTCATCGAGGCACCCGAGACGTGGCACTTCCCCTACTTCAACGACGAGATGGGAGCGGTCGTCGGCGAGCAGATGGCCCGGGCCGAGGCCACGCTCCTCGGACGCGAGACCTACGACGGCTTCGCGGCCTACTGGCCGCAGGCCGACCCCGAGGACCCGTTCACGGCCACCATGAACGGCGCCCGCAAGTACGTCGTGTCGAGCTCGCTGACCGAGGCCACCTGGGAGAACTCCTCGGTCATCGGCGGTGACGTCGAGGCGGCCCTCACCGAGCTGAAGCAGCACACCACGCTCGGGACGACGGGCAGCGCCACGCTCGTGCGGTGGATGCTCGAGCGTCGCCTCGTCGACGAACTGCACCTGCTGGTCCACCCGATCGTGGTGGGTCACGGCAAGAGGCTGTTCGCGGAGGGCGAGACCGTCCCGCTCGAGCTGAGGTCGTCGACGACCTTCACGACCGGAGTCGTCCACCTGGTCTACGGCCCCGCCGCCGTCTGACCGGCCAGAATGGCCGGGAGCCCCACACCCGGCCGCCAGCCCCACACCCGGCCACCAGGCCACACCCGGCCGGGAGCCCCCCACCCCAGGAGACGACGATGCGCTACATGGTGATGCACTACCAGACCCAGGACATGGAGGACGGCATCCCGCCCACGCCCGAGGCGATGGCCGAGATCGGCGCGTACATGCGTGAGGCGGCCCAGGCCGGCGTGCTGCTCGCTGGCGAGGGCGTCGGCCCCAGCTCGAAGGGGGCCCGGGTCGAGGTCAGCGACGGGGCGGTCCGCGTCATCGACGGTCCCTTCGCCGAGGCCAAGGAGCTCATCGCCGGCTTCGCGATCCTCGACGTCGACTCGCTGGAGGAGGCCGTCGAGCACGCGAGGAAGTTCGCGCTGGTCGTGGGCTCGCACCGGGTCGACGTGCGCAAGGTGATCGAGGTCGAAGACCTCGAGGCTCCCTCGGCCTGATGCCCACCGAGGCGGGCGCGGCAGGCCCGGCGGGCCCGGCAGGCGCTGCGGGCGCTGGGGCCGCTGGGGGCGCGGCAGACGCCACGCTCGAGCAGCGGCTGGCGACCCTCTGGCGGGTCGAGTCACCGCGGGTCACGGCCCGCCTCGCGCGCCTGGTGGGAGACCTCGACACTGCCGAGGAGCTCGCCCAGGACACCTTCGTCGCCGCCCTGGAGAAGTGGCGGGCCGAGGGGGTGCCCGACAACCCGGGCGCGTGGTTGCAGACGACCGCCCGGTTCCTCGCCATCGACCGGATCCGCCGCCGCGATACCGGTCGGGCGAAGTACCGGGTCGTCGCCGCCACGACTCCCGGGACGGTCGAGCACGGCCTCGACGAGGTGGTCGACGCGGACCTCGCGGAGGACCTGCTCGGCCTGATCTTCATGGCCTGCCACCCGATCCTGTCGGCGGACGCGCGCTCTGCGCTCACCCTCAAGCTGGTGTGCGGCCTCGGCACGGCCGACGTCGCGCGCGCCTTCCTCGCTCCCGAGTCGACCATCGCGCAGCGCATCGTGCGGGCGAAACGGACGCTCGCGGCGGCCTCGGTGCGGTTCGAGCTCCCCGAGGCCGCGGAGCGGGCGGCCCGGCTGGCGGCCGTCCGCGAAGGCATCTACCTCGTCTTCAACGAGGGGCACTCGGCCACGAGTGGCGACAGCTGGGTCCGGGCCGACCTGTGTGCCGAGGCCCTGCGGCTCGGGCGGATGCTCGTGGCCCTCACGCCGCGCGACACCGAGACCCTCGGGCTGCTCGCCCTGATGGAACTGCAGGCCTCGCGGCTCAGAGCCCGGGTCGGCCCCGAGGGAGAGCCCGTGCTGCTCCTGGACCAGGACCGCTCACGGTGGGACGGCACCCTCATCCGCAGCGGGCTCGACCACGTCCGCCAGGTCGAGGACCTGCGCGGGACGACCGGCCCGTACGCCCTGCAGGCCGCGATCGCCGCCTGTCACGCCCGCGCCGCCACGGCCGCGGACACCGACTGGGAGCAGATCACTGCCTTGTATGACGGGTTGGCCCAGGTCAGCCCCTCACCGGTCGTGGAGCTCAACCGCGGGGTCGCGACGGCACAGGCGTTCGGGCCTGACGCGGGGCTCGCGATCGTGCTGCCCCTGCTCATCCGACCCGAGCTGAAGGACTACCACCTCTTGCCCGCCGTGGTCGGAGACCTGTTGTGCCGCAAGGGATCCCACGACGAGGCCCGAGGGCACTTCCTGCGGTCGGCGGCCCTCACCGCCAACACGCGGGAACGCGCCACGATGCAGGCGCGCGCGGCGCAGTGCGCCGGTGGGCACGCCTGAGCCGTCAGACCGCGACGGCCGCTGCGAGCCGGGCCGCGAGCGCCCGCGTCGCCGCCCGCACCTCGTCACCCCGCACGACCCGGTAGGCCGCCGGCAGCCGCACGAGGTCCTCGGCATACCCCGTGGGGTTGCTGGTGCTCCCGACCAACCGGCACGACCCCTCGTCCACCGCCTCGACGACCCCCATCGTGCGCGGAACCCGCCGGGCCACGAGCTCGGCAGGGGCCTGGACGACCACCTCCACCTCGAACTCCCACCCCACGGCGAGGTGTGCCTCGAGGGCCGCCACGGGGTCGAGGTCGTCCGGCGGCTCACACGGCTCCTCGCCCACGACGACGTCGCGCATCCGGTCGACGCGGTAGACGCGGACCGCCCCCGAGGTGAGCGAGTGGCACAAGAGGTACCACCGGCTGTGCCGCACGACCACGGACCACGGCTCGGCCTCGATCGAGAGCTCGCGGCCCGCCTCGGTGCGGTAGCCGAAGGTCACCCGCAGCCGGTCGGCGCACGCCTGGACCAGCGTGGCTGCGGTGCCGGGGTCGGGTCGGGCGGCACCTCGGTCCGGCGCCGGGGCGGCCGTGCGCCGCACCGCATCCGCTTGCGCCGCAACGGCTTCGGGCAGGGTGCTGAGGATCTTGGCGAGGGCGCTGCCCACCGGGTTGGCAGCGTCACCGGCGTCGTGGTGGCCGTCGAGGACGGCCATGACCAGTCCCAGCGTCTCGGCCGGCGAGAACAGCAGCGGCGGYGGTCGCAGCCCGCGGCCCGGCCGGTAGCCACCGGCAGGACCGCTCACCGACGCGATGGGTATGCCGGCCTCCCGCAGGATCGCGACGTAGCGTCGCGCCGCGCGCGGGGTCACCTCCAGCCGCTGCGCCAGCCGTACGGCGGTGATGCCGGGCTGGTTCTGCACGAGCTCGAGGGCCAGGAGGGCCCGGGCGGTGGGGCTGACGTCGACGCTCATCTCGACATCCTCGCATTGCGGAAGCAGATCGTCCGCAATGCGTCCTACGGTGGTCGTCATGACCGAGATCGTGCTGTTCCACCACATCCAGGGCCTCACCCCGGGGGTCGCCGCCTTCGCCGACCGGCTGCGGGACGCCGGCCACACCGTCCACACGCCCGACGTCTTCGAGGGCCGGACCTTCGACTCCATCGAGGAGGGTCAGGCGTTTGCCGGCGAGGTCGGGTTCGACGAGGTCCGCGCCCGCGGGGTCCGGGCCGCCGCCGACCTGCCGGAGTCGGTGGTCTACGCCGGCTTCTCGATGGGCGTCATGGCCGCCCAGCAGCTGCTGCAGACCAGGCCCGGCGCCCTGGGCGGGCTGTTCTACCACTCGTTCGCCGACCCGACCTGGTTCGGGTCGTGGCCGGACGGCGTTCCGGTGCAGATCCACTCGATGGACGCTGACCCGTTCTTCGTCGACGAGGGCGACCTCGACGCGGCCAGGCCCTTCCTCGAGTCCCACGACGAGGCCGAGCTGTTCCTCTACCCCGGCGACGGACACCTGTTCACGGACAACACGCTCGCCGACTACGACGAGGCGGCCACCGAGCTGGTCCTCCAGCGTTCGCTCGACCTGCTGTCCAGGCTCTGACGATGGGTGTGCCGTCGGACTCCCCGCCGGGTTCGCCGTCCGGTGTGCCGGAGGGTATGGCGTCGCAGGCGGCCTCCGCGCCTGACTCGCTGTCCGTGCGCGACCAGCGGCTGGTCGGCGCCAGCTTCGAGCACGTCGACCTCACCGGCGTGCGGTTCGACCGGGTGGACCTCACCGGCGCTTCCCTGCAGATGGTGGACCTGGCCGACGTCGAGATCCGCGACAGCGCGCTGACCCGGGTGCGGATGCGAGGGGTCGAGCTGGTCGACGTCGAGATCAGCGGCGAGCTCCTGCGTGTGCGGGTCAACGGAGTGGACATCGGCCCGTTGGTCGAGGCCGAGCTCGACCGCCTGCATCCCGAACGGGCCCGGCTGCGACCGACCGACCCGCAGGGCTACCGCGACGCGTGGGCGATCCTCGAGGACCTCTGGTCGGGCACGGTGGAGCGCGCCCGCCAACTCGACGCCGAGCTGCTGCACGAGAGCGTCGACGGGGAATGGTCGTTCATCGAGACGCTGCGCCACCTCGCCTTCGCCACCAGCTCGTGGCTGCGCCGCGCGATCCAGGGCGACCCGAGCCCTTGGCACCCGCTCGAGCTGCCGTGGGACACCATGCCCGACACCCCCGGCGTACCCCGTGACCGCGAGGTGCGGCCCTCCCTCGACGAGGCGCTCGCGCTGCGCCGGGAGCGCAGCGGTCAGGTTCGCGACTACCTGGCCACCCTGACCGCGGAGCAGCTCGCGTCCCACACCGAGCCGGTGGCGGGGGCGGGCTGGCCACCACCGGAGTCCTTCCCCGTCAAGGACTGCCTGGACACCCTGCTCAACGAGGAGTGGTGGCACCGGCAGTACGCCGAGCGCGACCTCGCTGCGCTCGAACGCGGGCCCGACGAACGCCCACAGGGCGGGCACCGAGCGGGCGGGCACCGACCGGGCGAGCACCGACCGGACGAGCACCGACCGCAGGAGGAGGAGACATGACCGACCAACACCCCGACCCCGTACCCGGCTCGGACGAGACCCCGTGGGAGCCGCCCCTCGCCGGCACCGAGGTCGAGCACCTGCTCGGCGCGCTCGACCGGCTGCGCTGGACGTTCCGCTGGAAGGCCGACGGCCTCGACGACGAGGGCCTGCGGACGAGCATCGAGTCCTCCACGCTGACCCTGGGCCGCCTGCTCAAGCACCTCGCGCTCGTCGAGGACTTCAAGTCCCACGTGCGGCTGTCCGGCGACCCGCTGCCCGACGTCTGGGCCAGCGCGGACTTCGAGGACGACGACTGGGAGTTCACGTCGGCCGACCAGGAACCGGACGACCAGCTGTACGCCCTCTGGGACGGGGCGGTGGCGCGGTCCCGCGAGCGCGTGGCCTCGGCCCTCGCCCAAGGCGGACTGGACCTGCCGATCCACGTGACCGCCCACGGCCAGAGCGCCAGCCTGCGCCGGCTCCTGTTCGACCTCGTCGAGGAGTACGGCCGCCACACCGGGCACGCCGACCTGCTGCGCGAGGCCGTCGACGGCCGGGTGGGCGAGGACCCACCCGCAGGGTGGCGCCCGACAGGCAGAGGCTGACAGGCGGGGCTGACTCGCTGGCCCACGCGCCATACGAGTCATGGCGAGGGCACCTGGGCCCCGCGGCGGAAGGCCGAGTGAGCGCGATGCGCGTCTCCTGTTGCCAGGTGGAGCACATCGCGCTCACTCACCTACACCGTCGGGCGCTGGTCGGTCCCGTTCAGTCCCCGTACGGGTTCTGGACGGAGACGTGGACGTGGTCGTAGTGACCACCGGTCACGCCCGAGCCACCGGTGTAGGTGCGCCAGCCCTCGGACGAGCGGGCGACGCTCCAGATCTGCCCGTCCCAGATGACGTACCGGACCTGGAGGCGGACGGCGTACTGCTTCAGCCAGTTGGCCAGCCGCCAGCCCTGGTCCCGTTGGGCCGCAGTCGGGTACGTGCCGATCGCGTTCGAGATCGTGCAGTCCAGCGCGTTGCCGGTGTTGTGGTTGCTCGTCGACGGCTGGTAGCTGCGGTAGTCACCCACCCAGCAGTCCCGCTCGCCGGTGAGCCGCGCGATCTCGTCGTCGACGAACTGCGTGCGGGCCGTGGCACTGGGCGCCCTCGTCGCTGCCGAGGGGTACGGGTTGGTGTTGGGCGCGCCGTACGACGGTGCCCAGCCGCCGAACCGGTGCGACGCGTTCTCGTTCTTCAGCGTGGCGTTGAGGTTGACCTTGGCGCCGGCGGCGAACGACTGGCTCGCCCCACCGAAGTCGCTGTTGTAGAACACGGTCACCGTGCCGCCCGTGCGGTTCCAGACCGAGGCCGCGTTGTTCTTCACACACTGGCCCTGACCGGCGCCGGCGCCCCTGAACTCGTAGCAGTCCGGTTGGGTCGCACCGTAGTCCGCGATCGAGCCGGTGAAGTCCGACACCGACCCGGCGTGGTCGCTGTTGTAGTAGAGGCAGAACTCGCCCGACTGGCAGATGCCGTCACGGTCGGCCGCCTGCGCGCCGGGGGCGACGGCGACCAGGGAGGCGGCGAGGCCGACGCCGGCCAGGAGTCCGGCAGCGGCCCGGCGGGTCGAGCGGGACAGGCCGCGGAGGTGGGTCGCGCTCATCGGACGTTGTACCCGCGGGCCTGCCAGAACGGGCTGGGGTTCGGGTTGTCGAGCACCGGGTCGTCGACGCTCTTGGCTGCGAGGGTCCTGCGGCCCAGACGCATCTCGACATGGGTGTGCGTGGCGCTCGCGCCCCGGGACGCCTCGGTCGCGATCTGCTGGCCCTTGCTGATCGAGTCACCGGTGTCGACGCTGTCGAGCGGGTTGGTGTGCAGGTAGATGATCGTCTTGTCGAAGGTCGCGTTGTAGACGGCGATGGTGGACAGGCTCGTGCCGCCCTCGACGACGTTGGTCACCGTGCCGGACAGCAGGGCCTTCACCCCTGCCCCGCTGGCCTTCGCGAAGTCGATGCCCTCGTGGCGCCCGGGCGTGGTCTCGTACCCGTCGAACGGGGTGGTCAGGCGACCGCCGCCACCGGTGTAGAGGGCGTCGGACATGTCGACGTTGGTCGCGGTGCCCCCGCCGAGCCGGTGCGACGCGTTGTCGTTCTTGAGCGTGGCGTTGAGGTTGACCTTGGCGCCCGAGGCGAACGTCTGGCTGTCACCGGAGTAGCCGCTGTTGTAGAAGACGGTGACCGAGCCGCTCGTGCGGTTCCAGACCGAGGCGGCGTTGTTCTTCACGCACTGGCCCTGACCGGCGCCGGCGCTCTTGAACTCGTAGCAGTCCGGCTGGGTCGCGCCGTAGTCGCTGATCGAGGTCGTGAAGTCCGACACCGACCCGGCGTGGTCGCTGTTGTAGTAGAGGCAGAACTCGCCGGACTGGCAGATGCCGTCACGAGCGGCGGCCTGCGCCGCTGGGGCGGCGGTCAGGAAGGTGGCCGTCAACAGCGTTCCTGCGAGGGCGGCATACGCGAGCAACTTCTTCATCACAAAGCTCCTTGTCCTTGGGCATGCGGAAGCCCGGGTGGAGATGGGTACGGAAAAGAACGGCGACTCCAGAAGGTCGTCGGTCACCCTGCACCAGGCCGAAACGACTCCCCCCTGCGCCCGTCGGGCCGACAGTCCTCCCTCATGACCCATCGCGCGCGGCCCGAGCCTGTTGGCTTCGTCCGGGTTTGTCCACGCGAGAAATGCCCACCTGCCATTTCGAGGACGAACCGGGAACGAAGATCGACCAACTCCTCGACAGGGCTTTACCGCGCTGCCGTCGCTGCCGGCGCCGCCTAGGCGATGGTGCGCAGGTACCTGCCGAAGTGGGGGACGGTGAACGCGATCCGGCCGCGCTCACCGGAGTAGATGAGCCCCTTCTTGAGCAGGGCGTCGCGGGCGGGGGAGAGGGACTGCGGCTTTCGGTCGAGCACCGTGGCCACCGCGGCGGTGGGCACCGACTCGGTGTCGTCGAGATCCTCACCGCCGTCGGCGAGGCTCTGGGCCGCGTCGGCCATGGCTCGCAGGTACTCGCGCTCGGCCGGGGTGGCGCGCTCGAACCGGGAGCCGAAGAACCCGACGGCGAGCTCCGCCTCCGCCTCTGGCGCAGCGACTTTCACGTCCTCGACGGTGATGGGGGTGCGGGGCGCCACGTCCCACGCGACCTTGCCGTACGCCTGGATGAAGTACGGGTAGCCGGCCGTCGCGGCATACATGGCGTCCAAGGCCTCCGCCGTGAACTCGGCGTCCTCGTCCTCGGCTGGCGCGACGAGGGCGAGGTCGGCCGCACCGCGGTCGAGCCGGTCGATGCGCTGGTAGCGGAACAGCCTCTCGGAGTAGGACTTGGAGGCGGACAGCACAGCGGGCAGGTGCGGCAGGCCCGCTCCGACGACGATGACGGGCAGGCCCGACTGCGAGATCTCGTGGCAGGCGGCACAGATGGCCGAGACGTCGTCGGCGGACAGGTCCTGCATCTCGTCGATGAAGACGGCGACGCCGCGACCCACGTCGGCAGCCAGCCCGCCGACGTCGGTGAGCAGCTCGACGAGGTCGATCTCGATGTCACCCGAGTCGGCGCGACCCGTCACCGCCGGGGCGTCGATGCCGGGGTTCCACCGCTCGCGCAGCTTGGCGCCGGGCTCGGAGTCGCGTTGCGCGAACGCCTTGATGACGCCGAGCACGTGGTCGACCTGGTCGCCGGCCGGGTGGCCCAGCTCGCGGACGGCCACGTGGAGCGCGGCCGAGAGGGGGCGCCGCAGTCGCTGGTCGGGGCGCGCCTCGAGCTTGCCCGTGCCCCAGTGCGCGCGGACGGCTGCCGACCGCAGGGCGTTGAGCAGGACGGTCTTGCCGACGCCCCGCAGCCCGGTCAGGACGATCGAGCGCTCGGGGCGGCCTCGGGCGATCCGCTCTAGCACCACGTCGAACGCGTGCAGCTGCTCGTCGCGGCCGGCGAGCTCCGGCGGGCGCTGGCCTGCGCCCGGGGCGTAGGGGTTGCGAATCGGGTCCACGATCGGAGGGTATGGCGCTCTCTACGGTTTCCCTGAGATTTGGCGATACTCCGCGATCGTGTCGCGCTCGCCCCTCGCGAACCCAGCGGGGCGGCCCAAGTCGACCCCAAGTTCCCGCCAAGCAGCCACGGGCACGGTGATCCCACCACCAACCGCCGGACACCCCGGCCAGACCAAGGATCACTGGAGTCACTCACATGAACGTCCGCACCACGAAATTCCGCACCACGAAATTTCGCACCACGAACATCCGCAGCATGAACGTCCGCAGCCTCCTCGCCAGCACCGGCGCCGCACTCGCCCTCGTGGCGGTCGTTCCCGCCAGCGCGCACGGCGCGACGCTCGAGAGCATCGACCGCAGCCTCTTCGACGGCTCTCCTGTCGTGTCGGCCTCGAGCTGGCACTTCGACGGCCCGACCGCCGGACCCCTCGGAGGCGCACTCGACCTGCTCGTGACCGCGAGCGACGGCGCCTTCCCGACCACCCCTGGCACCTGTGAACCAGTCCAAGTGCGGGCCGACCTGCAGGTCAGCCCGGGCGAGGTCCTGACCGTGACCACGAACGGAGAGGCCTGTGCCCACATCGTCGACGCCAGCCTCACGGTCAACGCCCCCTTCGGCCGCGACGACCTGAGCTACGCGGGGTCGGCCCACAAGAAGGCCAAGGTCATCGGCGACGGCCTCATCGCAGCCAAGCACAGCTGGCTGGGCGGTCAGGCGAGCGTCTCGACGCAGGTCCGCTGGTGAGCCAGGGGGTGGACCGGGTCGAGGAGGGAGACACCGGGACCCGGTCCGCCCCACGAGGCCAAGGGCTCAGTGCCGGGAGCGGCGACGCACGATGTGGCTCACGACCGGTTCGACCCAGCCGGTCTCGCCGCGCATCCAGCGCCCAGCCACGAGGTTGTGCGGCACGACGACGAACGAGCCCTTGAAGCCCTCCGTCAGCGACAGGTCGGTCCCGAAGACGTCGGTCACCACCTGCCAGTCGAGGTCGGTGTGCCGGTCGAGGTGCACCCCGATGCCGATGGCATAGCGCTCGACGATCGCGGAGTGGTCCGGACGGGAATCCTCGTCGGAACTCGCCCACTGCACATAGGCCCGGTCCAGGCCGGCGCCCAGCGAGGCCAGGTCGTCGATGTCGACCCCCTCGGCCTCCAGGCCCTCGATGCCGGCCCTGATCCGCGCTTGTTCGTCGTCCCCCAGCGGGTCGACGATGGGGCGCAGGGAGGCCCCCATGTCGAGGGAGTCACCCGCCTGCGGGAGGGTGCGCTCGGGCTCCTCCGCCGGAGGCGCGTCAGGCTCGTCGTCGCGGCGACGTCCGAACCAGGCCATGACCCGGCCGCCGCTACTTGACCGACGGGGCGCCGGCGTCGGCGACGAGCTGCTTGCCCGCGCCCTCCCACGCCTTCATGCCGCCGGCGAGGTTGGCCACGTCGAAACCCTGCTGGCTGAGCCAGGCGACCGCCCGCGACGACCGTCCACCGCCACGACAGACCACGGCCAGCGTCGTGAGGTCGGTGTCCGGCAGGTCCCCGAGGCGGGCGGGCAGGTCACCGAGGGGGATGTGCACGGCACCGGGTGCGTGGCCGGCGTCCCACTCGTCCTGTTCGCGCACGTCGAGGATGAGGGCGTCGTCGGCGACCTCGGCCACCGAAACCTGGGGGATGCTCATGTGCCCATGTAACCACCCCCGCCGGAAATGCGGTGTGCCCAGGCACCCGACCCCGGCACAGTGGTGTCGTGACCAGCAGCGACGCCGCCATCGAGCGGGTCGTCGCGACCGCGGCGGACCGGATCGGAGACCACCCCGCGCTCGCGCCGATCCTCGTCGGCCTGCCCGCGCTGCTGGCCGACCTCGGGGACCGGTGGGCGCTCACGCTCGGCGAGGTCTTCGACGAGGGCCTCGGTGGCCCGGTGCTGGCCGTGGAGTCGCAGGGCCGACCCGCGGTGCTTAAGATCGGCCGGACCGGGCCCGCCTTCGCCGCGCAGGTCGGCACGATGCAGGCTGCCGGAGGTCGTGGGTATGCCGTGGTGCTCGCGGCCGACGTCCCCCGAGGTGCCGTGCTGCTCGAGAGGCTCGGCCCGAGCCTCGCCTCCGCCCGCCTGGCGCCGGACGAGCAGGTCCGTCACCTCACCACCGCGTTGCGCCAGGCGTGGGAGGTGGAGCCGGGCGGCGTCCCGGACCTGCCGCACAGAGGTGACAAGGCCACGGAGCTGGTGGGCATCGTCGAGCGATTCCGCCGGACCGAGGACGACGAGCGGTGGGGCGGCGCCCTCGACCAGGCGGTCGAGCTCGGCCAGCACCTCGCGAGCACCCGGGACCTGCGGCGGGACGTCCTGTGCCACGGCGACCCACACAGCGGGAATGCGTTGCTGTCACAGGGAATCCCTCGCTACAAGCTCGTCGACCCCGACGGCTTCCTCTGCGAGCCCGAGTACGACGTGGGCGTCGTGCTGCGGGACTTCAGCAGGGAACTGCTCGGGGTGGGCGGTCCTCGGCGCGCGCGCGAGCTGCACGCACGGCTGACCCGCCAGGCGGCGGAGGCGACCGGGACCGACGCGGAGCGGGTGCGGCAGTGGGCGTTCGTCGAACGCGTCACGACGGGGCTCTACCTGCGGTGGTTCGAGGACACCGACACGGCGCAGTCCTTCCTCGACGCGGCCGAGCTGCTGCTCGAGTGACCTCGGGTCACCGCTACTTGAGCAGGCGCGACATCCGGCGGTCGGCCAGCGGCTTGCCGCCCGTCTGGCACGTGGCGCAGTACTGCAGCGACGAGTCGGCGAACGACACCTCACGCACCACGTCGCCGCAGACGGGGCACAGCTCGCCGGTGCGGCCGTGCACCCGCATGCCCGCGCGCTTGGCGTCCTTGAGCTCCTTGGCCGGCTTGCCGGACGCCGTCGCGACCGCAGCCGACAGGGTGTCCCGTAACGCGGCATACAGGCGGTCGACGGCGGCGTCGTCCAGGTTGGCGGCCATCGCGAACGGCGACATCTTCGCCACGTGCAGGATCTCGTCGGAGTAGGCGTTGCCCACCCCGGCGATGAACCCCTGGTCGCGCAGCAAGCCCTTGACCTGGGACCGCTTGCCGGCGAGCAGCTCGCCGAACACCTCGCGCGTGAACTCCGCCGCGAGGGGGTCGGGTCCCAGCGTCGCGATGCCGGGGACGTCGTGGGGGTCGCGCACGAGGTAGGCCGCGAGCCGCTTCCTGGTGCCGGCCTCCGTCAGGTCGAACCCCGACGCGTCCGAGAAACGGGTCCGCAGCGCGATGGGGGACTTGCCCGGTCGCAGCACCGTGTTGGGCACGGCGTCGGACCAGCGCAGCCAGCCCGCGCGGGCGAGGTGGAAGACGAGGTGGATGCCGTCGCAGTCGAGGTCGACGAACTTGCCGTGGCGCGTCACCGCGTCGACGGGGACGCCGCTCAGCGCCTGGGGTGGCGGGTCGAACGTCTTGAGCACCGAGAAGGACCCCAGCTCGACCGAGGTGACGGCCAGCCCGACGACCCGCTCGGCGAGGAAGTCGACGAGCGCCTGGACCTCGGGCAGCTCCGGCACGTCGTCATTGTGTCGCAGCGGCCCGCTCGGCGCAGTCAGGCGGCACCACCGGTTCGGCAGCCCCCGCGGGTGGCAGCATGGGTCCGTGACGACGACTGCCCAGGCCCCGGAGCTCCTGCGACTGAGCACCCACCGCGGACGGCTCGTGCTCACGACCACGGTGCTGGGCAGCGGCATCGCCCTGCTCGACGGCACGGTCGTCAACGTCGCACTGCCCACCATCGGCCGCGACCTCGACGCCGACCTCGCCGGCCTGCAGTGGGTCGTCAACGCCTATGCCCTCACCTTGGCGGCCCTCATCCTGCTCGGAGGTTCCCTCGGCGACCGGTTCGGTCGGCGCGCCATGTATGCCGTGGGCGTGGGTGCGTTCGGTGTGGCGTCGGTGTTGTGTGCCCTGGCCCCCAGCATCGGCGCCCTCATCGGCGCGAGGGCGGTGCAGGGCGTCGCGGCTGCCCTGCTGGTGCCGGGCAGCCTGGCGATCCTGCAGGCGTCCTTCCACCGCGACGACCGGATGGCCGCCATCGGGGCGTGGACCGGCCTGCTCGGAGTGGCCTCCGCGAGTGGCCCGGTCGTGGGCGGGTGGCTCGTGGAACGTGACTGGACGTGGGCGTTCTGGCTGAACGTGCCCCTGTCGCTGGCTGTCGTCGCCTTGGCCGTGACGGTGGTGCCCGAGTCCCGGAACCCGTTGGCGGACAAGCACTTCGACGTGGCCGGCGTCGTGCTCGCCGTCCTCGGACTGGGGGCCCTGACCTACGCCCTCACGTCGCCCGGCGAGGGCCTGCGCACCATCCTCGTCGCTGCGGTGGGGGTGGCCGCCCTCGTCGGCTTCGTCCAGGTGGAACGGCGCTCGCCCCACGCCATGGTGCCGCCGAGCCTGTTCCGCAACAGGGTCTTCACCTCGATCAACCTCGTGACGCTGGTGGTCTACGCGGCGCTCTCGGCCGCGCTGCTCTTCCTCGTGCTGTTCCTGCAGACCGTGGCGGGCTGGTCCGCGCTCCAGGCCGGGGCCGCGACGCTCCCGCTGAGCCTGGTGATGCTGGTGCTGGCGCGACGCTTCGGGTCGCTCGCGGCCAAGAGCAGCCCACGCCCGTTCATGATCGGTGGGACCCTCGTCGCCGGGGCGGGGTTCGTCCTCCTCGGCCTCTCGCCGAGGGAGCCGTCCTTCGCCTGGCACATCCTGCCCGGCATCACGCTCGTCGGGCTCGGCCTCGCGATGACCGTGGCCCCGCTCACCGGCACCGTGCTCGCGGCAGCACCGGACGAGCTGGCCGGGACCGCGAGCGGGGTCAACAACGCGGTGTCCCGCACCGCCGGCCTGCTGGCGGTGGCGGTGCTGCCGACCGTCGTCGGCCTGAGCGGCGAGGACTACGCGGACCCGAATGCGCTCGCGCCCGCCTACCGGGTCGCGATGCTCATCTGTGCGGTGCTCATGGCCGTCGGCGCCGCCCTCACTGCCGCGGGGCTGGCCGCCCGTGCCGAGACGCCGTGCGCGGACGCGCCCCACCTGGACCTGACCGCCCGCTGACGCAGTGTGTCTGGCTGGACGGGGGGCGGCTCCTCAGCCGTCGGCCGGTTCGCCCAGCGCGACGCGGAGCAGCCGCACCAAGCCGTACCCGTCGCCGGCACGGCACACCGGGACCTCGCGGTGGTGGCGGTCGCGGGCCGGGATGAACTCCTCGAGCGAGACCGGGAGGCCGTGCGACAGCACCTGCTCACTGGGGGTGAGCTCGCGGATCGCGATGGCGTCTACCCGGTCCGGTCGCTGCTCGGCGAAGTCACCGTAGATCTTGGGGTCGTGCTGGCCGTCGTCGCCGACGAGCACCCACCTGATCGAGGGCAGCTCGTTCGCGAGTCGGTGGAGGCAGGCCCGCTTGTGGTCCTGGCCGCTGCGGAACCACCCGGTGTTGGTGGGACCCCAGTCGGTGAGCAGCAGGGGGCCAGCCGGGTAACCGTGCCGGCGCAGGAACCGGGTGAGGGTCGGGGCGGTGTTCCAGGCGCCCGTCGAGACGTAGACCATCGGGGCACCGGGGTGCGCGTCGAGCAGCTCGCGGTACATCGTGGCCATGCCGGGCACGACGTGGCGGGCGTTCTCGCTCTTCACGAAGGTGTTCCAGGCGGCGATCATCGGGCGCGGCAGCGACGTCGAGATGACGGTGTCGTCGATGTCGCTGATCAGGCCGAAGGTCTGGTCGGAGCCGACCACCATCACGGCCGCCCGGATCGGCTCGGCGTCCGCCGCCTCGATCGTGGCCTCGTGCCAGCCGGGAGCCAGGCCGTGGCCCTTGACCTTGACGTCGATGTAGCCGCTGCGGTCCGAGCGCGAGTGCAGCCGCTTGTCGCCGAGCGTGATGACCACGGGGACGTGCATCGCCGGCGCCGTGATGAACGCGCGCCACCCCCGTCGCTCGTCCTCTGCCGACCGCAGCTCGGCGGCGCTCGCCCCGGCGTCCTCGCGGCCCTCCGCCTCGGGACGACGGGTCAGCAGCACGCGACCCAGGACGCGGGCGAACTCCTCGCTGCCGTAGCCGGTGTGGGCCACGACGCGCGTCTTCCACCCGCGGCGACGCAGGAGCGAGTCGACCCGGCGGTGCCAGGCGTCCTCGACGATCGAAGCAGCGTGCGGTCTGGCCATGCCCAGACCCTACGGCCTCGCCAACACGCTGTTGAACTGGTCCACCAACCGCTGCGCCGAGGCCCCCAAGCCGTCGAACTCGAAGAACCGTCCGGCGTGGCTCGCCATCAGCAGCGGGCTCCCGTCGAGGGCGAACTCGGCCGCGATGTCGAAGTCCTCGGCGGCCATCTCGCGACCGCGGTCGGAGTTGGCGAAGACCTCGATCGCTGGGCCGTCGAGCCCCAGCCGGGTGCCCACGTCGTGGAGCACCCCGGGGGAGCCGAGCGGCCGGCCGCGCACGAAGAACTCGTGCTGCACCTCGCGCAGGACGCGGGCGACCGGGGCGTCACCAGCCGCCATCAGCCCGATCAGGCCGGCGGCCGCGGCCGTGACGTCGAGCACCAGGTCCTCGTCGGTGAGCAGCTCGTGGAAACCCGCACCGAAGACCGTGCCCGTGGTCGCGGTGACGGCCGCCGACTGGGCGCCGAGCTCGGCGGCCGAGCACCCGGCATACCTGTTGTCGTTGACCAGCTCGACCCCCACGAGCTGGGACGCCTCGGTGAGCACGCCCTCGACGGAGGGCAGGTAGGCGTAGGACCACGGGTCGAACAGGTCGAGCACGTAGACCAGCAGCGTCGGCTCCAGGCCGCCGGGCGCGGGCGGGACGTTCGGCTCGACCGACCCCTCCGCAGGTGCCACGCAGCGGCTCCGACGAGACGGCCGACGCCCACCGAACGCACACCAGGGATCGACCCCGTTGGACCCTCGCATCGCAAACCTCCTGGGCAAACAAAAAAGCAACCGGTTGGCCTCGTGGGCCGACCCGGTTGCTTCAGGTGGCTTGCAGACTAACTCACATCGCCTCCGTGCGGGAGGACTGAGCCTCGGCAACCAGCTGGGCGGCCAGGACGCGCAGCTTGAGGTTCTGCTCCTGGGACTGCCGGCGCAGCAGCTCGAACGCGACCTTCTCGTCGATGGCGTGCCGACCCATGAGGACGCCCTTGGCCTGCTCGATGACTGCCCGGCTGGCCATGGCCTGCTCCATCTGACCAGCCACCGTGCGGGCCCCGGCGATGCGGACGGCCGCGGAGAGCGCGTCGGCGGCACGCTGGGCAGCCATCCGCACCAGCCTGATGTCGGTGCGGTCGAAGGCGTTTCGCTCGTAGCCGTAGAGGTTGAGGGCACCGAACCGGCGACCGTCGGCCTCGAGCGGGAGAGCCAGCAGCGTCTGCACGTCGCCCGGGTCGCAGCCGTCCATGAACGCAGGCCAGCGCTCCTCACCGCCCGCGAAGTCGACGAGGTTCTCGCGACCGTTGCGGAAGGCGTCGAGGCACGGGCCGTCGCCCACGGCGTACTGCACGGCGTCGATCTCGAGGGTGCCGGCTGTCGTGTAGGCGGCCGTCCGAGGACGGTCCTCCATGACCACGGTGACCCCGACGGCGTCGCAGCCGTCGATGTTGGCGTTGACCGACGCGACCAGCCGCTCGAGGAACGGGGCGAGGTCGTCGAGGCCCTCGAGGTTGCCCGCGAGCTCCTGCATGAGGCGTTCCGCCTGCGCCAGGCTCCGGGTGCCGGCGTCCTCGTGGATGGCCTCCGCCTCCTGGGCGAGCTCTGCCTCAGCCGCCGCCTCCTGCGATGCCCCCGCCTCAGCCTCCGCCTCCCGAGCGTCCTCCGCCTCAGCCGCCTCCTGCGATGCCCCCGCCTCAGCCTCCGCCTCCCGAGCGTCCTCAGGGGTGGTCGTCGTGTTCACATCACAACGGTATACCGGCAGTTGAACGAGCTACGGCCAGATCGAGGCGATCCATTCCGGGTGGTCCACGAACGGGTTCCGGTTGTGTTGCCAGGTGTCGTAGATGACCTGGTTTCGCCGCTTTTCGAAGGCGTCCGGGGGGTCGCCCGCGCTCCACGCCTTGAGGACTGACAGCCTGCCGATGGCCGGCGCCGTCCCGTTGTTCACCGACTCGTTGGGCTCGAGGTTCGGCCAGCCGTCCTCGCCCTCGTAGCGGACCGCCATGTAGAGGATCATCCGGGCCACGTCGCCCTTGACGGCGTCGCGCGGCTCGAACGAGTCGGCGTCCCGCCAGCAGTCGCCACACTGGTTGACCGCCGTTCCGCCGTTGTCGAAGTCGAGGTTGCCGCGGTCGGAGTTGACCGTGACGTCCTCGGGGCGCAGGTGGTGGACGTCGGTGCCCGGACCGTTGACCGTGCCGAAGTCGCCGTGGCTCTTGGCCCACACGTGCTCGCGGTTCCACTGGTCGACGCCGCCGCCGTTGTCCGACTTGGCGATGGAGCGACCCGAGTAGATCTCGATGACGTTCGCCGGGTTGGCCGGGTCCTGGTCGGTGTCCTTGAGCGCGTCCCAGACCTGGTCGTAGGTCAGGACGGTCTGGTTCCTGATGATCGTGTGCAGCGAGGTGCGCAGGGAGGTGCCGGTCCTGCCGACTGCGCCCGCGTAGTACGTGCTGTCGTACGGCCCGGTCGTGCCCGTGGAGGTGGGGGTGGTCGTCGTGGTCGTGCCGGTCGTCGTCGTCGGCGGTGGGCCGCCCGCGGCGCTGATCGCCGTCGGCGTCTTGAGCCCGGCGTGCGAGAAGTAGGCCGTCAGCTGCCCCGTGACGTCGACCTGGCGACCCATGTTCCCTGGGTTGGTCTTGAGCCCCCAGGCGGCCCGCCACTCGGTGGTGAGCTGGACGTAGACCATCTTCGAGGTGCTCGACTCGGCCGCGGTGTCTGCCAGCGCGATCGCGAAGTCGGCCGTGAACCCGCTCTTGTTCACCGTCGTCGTGGCCACTGGCTCGCCGACGATGTAGCCGCGCACCGTCTGCACCGAGCCGTTCTGGGTCGCGACCGCCTGCGCCACGGTGAGCGGCGTGGCCGCGAGCGCGGCGCGGGCCTGGACCGCCACCACCGCCACGAGGACGAGGACGAGAAGGGCCGCCACGCGGCCGAGGGGGAGGGTCCGCACGCGGATCGTTCGCTGCATGCGTGCACGCTCCCAGCCGCGCGGCATACGGAGGTTGAACGGCCGGTCAGGTGTCCTGCCGCGGTTGGCAAAGATCCGGTATGCCGCGTGGCGGCCCCCCGGTGCCCCTGACCTGCCCCTTTCGTCACGGCCACCGTGGTGCACCCGGGCTGCCCTTTCGCTCCCGGCCGGGTGCACGCGAGGATGACCGAATGAGCGGCGGGGAGGTCTTCCGGAAGGGGAGCGCCAGGGCGCCCGCGGGGTACTTCCGCTGGGAGGCCGCCGGACTGGCGTGGCTGGCGCAGGCACCGGCCGGGGCCAGGGTGGTCGAGGTGCTCGAGCAGGAGGAGGACCACCTCGACCTGCGCCGGCTCAGCTTCGTCAACCCGACCCCGCAGCTCGCCGAAGCGTTCGGGTCCGCCCTCGCCCGCACCCATGACGCCGGAGCTCCCGCGTTCGGTGCCGCACCACCTGGCTGGGAGGGCGACGGGTTCCTCGGGCCGGCCTCCGAGCTCCTGCCGTTGCGCCTGTCGCCCGTGGAGTCCTGGGGCGAGTTCTACGCCGGGCAGCGGCTGCTCCCCACCCTGTCGATGGGGCTCGATAGGGGTGTCTACCGTCGTTCCGATATTGGGCTGTTCGAGGCGATAGCGCGCCGGCTCGCGGCCGGCGAGTTCGACGACGGGAGCCCGCCGGCCCGGCTGCACGGTGACCTGTGGGCCGGCAACGTCCTCTGGACGAGCGACGGTGGGGTGCTCATCGACCCTGCGGCCCACGGCGGCCACCGCGAGACCGACCTGGCCATGCTCTCGCTGTTCGGCTGTCCGCACTGGGACTTCGTCATCGGCGGCTACCTCGACCAGCACCGGCTCGATGCGCAGTGGCCGCAGCGGGTGGCCCTGCACCAGCTGCACCCGTTGATGGTGCACGCGGTGCTGTTCGGCGGCGACTACGCGGCCCGGTCGATCGCCCTGGCCAAGCGGTACCGCTAGGTCGTGTCTCGAGCGGGGCTCTACTCCAGCAAACCCCGGACGAACGCGGCCTGGCCCACGTGCTGCTGGTCGTCGTTGACGATGCTGACCAGCCGCACGCCGAGCGTGACGGGCGGGTCCCAGCGGTCGTCGACGATCCGCCCGAGCTGCTCGGGGGTGAGGTCGGCGACGTAGCCGACCGACTGCGAGTGCACGGCGTCGTGATAGGCCATCAGCTGGTCCGCGGTGAGGCCCCGGACCTGGGCCACCTGGTCGCTGGTGTGGCCGTAGCCGTGCTCCTCAGGCGCGAAGGGCAGCCCGAAGTCGGCGTGGAAGCCCTGCGCCGTCCAGACCTGCTCGAGGTCGGCGACCTCGGCGATGTGGTCGTCCTGGATCCGGGTGAGGTGCCACACCAGCCAGGCGATCGAGTTCGCCCGCGGCGACGGCCGGTGGGCGAGCTCGTCGGGGGAGAGGCCCTCGACGGCGGCGTGCACCCCGTCGCGGATCCGTTCGAAGCTGTCGACGAGGAGCTCACCGAGGGTCATGGTCCGAGCCTAGACTGACCCGGACAGGTGAAGTCCGCTTCAAGTCTGGGGGGAGCGATGCAGACGACGGACCCGTTGACCGTCTCCGAGGTGGCGGCCCGCAGCGGCTACGCACCCTCGGCCCTGCGGTACTACGAGCGCGAACGGCTCATCGTCGCGACCCGGACCGCAGGAGGCCAGCGCCGGTACTCCCGCAGCGTGCTGCGACGGCTGGCCTTCATCCGGGCCGCCAGCACGGTGGGGCTCACGCTGGACGAGATCCGCGCCGAGCTCGACCGGCTGCCGAGCAACCGCACCCCGACCAAGGCCGACTGGCAGCGCATCTCACACCACTGGCGCGGCCGCCTCGACGAGCAGCTGGCCGCCCTCGAGGAGCTGCGCGAGCGGCTCGACTCGTGCATCGGGTGCGGCTGCCTGTCGCTGAAGTCGTGCGGCATCTACAACAAGGACGACACCCTCGCCGGCTCGGAGCAGGCACCGGGGGCGGCACGCTGGCCGGAGGCGCTGCGACGCCCCGCGCCGTGACGACAACGCACTGACCACCGCGCACTGACCACGGCGCACTAACCGCCGCGCACTAACCGCCGCGCACTGACAGCCGCGCGTGGACGACCGCGCAGCGGCGACCGCGCACTGACGCAACAGCCACCCCAAGTCACTCCCAAGTGGGGCACAAGCAGGTGGGCCGACTCTGGTCGCGACCCGTTCACCTGCACCTGCGAAGGACACACCATGTCTGGCTTGCTCTACCGACTCGGCCGCTGGGCCGCGGTCCACCCCTGGCGGACGATCTCCGCCTGGGTCCTCGTCGCCGTCGCTGTCGCCGGACTCGCCGGCGCCCTCGGCGGTACTCCCCAGGACGACTACGACGTCCCCGGAGCCCGCGCCCAGGTCGGCATCGACCAGCTGCGCGACCACCTCCCCGGAGCCGGCAACGCCGGCGCCCGCGTCGTCGTGCACGACCGCGACGGCGGCACCCCGACCGACGTCGACCTCGCGACCCTGACCAGCCGCCTGCAGCGGATGCCGCACGTGGTGCAGGTGATGCCCCCGGTGCGTTCCGCCGACGGCGACACCGCCCTGGTCACGCTCAGCTACGACGTCCCGGTCACGCACCCGGACCTCATGGAGAACCTGACGCCGCTCGACGACGCCGTCGCACCACTGCGTGACGCCGGCCTGCAGGTCGAGCTCGGCGGGGACGTCCCTGAGAGCGCCGCCGCCCCCATGGAGGGTCGTGGCGAGCTGGTCGGCATCGTCGTCGCCCTCGTCGTCCTCGTGTTCACGCTGGGCTCCGTCGTCGGAGCCGGTCTGCCGATCGGCACCGCCCTGGTCGGGCTCGGGATCGGCAGCGCGGGCATCACGCTGCTGGCCGCGACGACCGACGTGAGCACCGCGGCGCCGATGGTCGCCACCATGGTCGGGCTGGGTGTCGGCATCGACTACGCCCTGCTGCTGCTCACCCGCCACGCCGAGTACCTCGCCCAGGGCCACAGCGTCGCCGAGGCGGCAGGCCGGGCCACCGCCACGGCCGGGCGGTCCGTGGTGTTCGCCGCGAGCACGGTTCTCGTCTCCCTGATGGGGCTGCGCCTGGCCGGGCTGCCGGTGTTCAGCTCGTTCGGCTTCGCCACGGCGATCGTCGTGCTGTGCGTGATGGCCGCCTCACTGACCCTGGTGCCGGCCCTGTCCCGGCTCGCCGGGCGTCGCCTGCTGCCGCGCCGCATCCGACGCGGTCGGGCCCCCTCCACGCGGACCCCGTTCACGGCACGCTGGGCGGCGCGAGTCGCCAAGCGGCCGGTGGTCTGGGCCACCGTCGCATCCATCGTGATGCTGACGCTCGCGATCCCGGCGCTCGACATGCGGCTCTGGCCGCAGGACCCGAGCAGCCAGTCCACCGAGCTCACCACCCGGCGCGCCTACGACCTCGTCAGCGCCGAGTTCGGGCCGGGCAGCAACGGCCCGCTGACCATCGTCGCGGACCGCACCCGCCTCAGCGACGGGCAGGTGGCAGGTATGGCGGCCGCGCTCGACGCCCGCGCCGACATCACGGCGGTCACCCCCGCCCTGACGTCACCGGACGGTGCGATCACCGTGTTCGACGCCATCCCGGCATACGGGCCGACGGATGCCCGCACCGGTGGCCTGGTCGACAGCGTCCGGGCGTCGCTCCCGCAGGGAGCGGAGCTGACCGGTGGCACGGCGTTCTTCTCCGACATCTCGGACATGCTCACCGGTCGCCTGTGGCTGGTCATCGCGTTCGTGGTCGCCGTCTCGGTGCTGCTGCTCGCGATGGTCTTCCGCTCGGTCGTCATCCCGATCAAGGCCGCGGTCATGAACCTGCTCAGCATCGGCGCCGCGTACGGCGTCATGACCGTGGTGTTCCAGTGGGGCTGGGCGACCGACCTGCTGGGTCTCGACCACTCCCTGCCGGTGTCGAGCTGGGTGCCGATCCTGATGTTCGCCATCCTGTTCGGCCTGTCGATGGACTACGAGGTGTTCCTGCTCTCCCGGATCCGCGAGGACTGGCTCCGCACCGGTGACTCGCACGGCAGCGTCGTGCGCGGGCTGTCGTCCACCGGCCGGGTCATCTCCAGCGCCGCCGCGATCATGGTCGCCGTCTTCCTCGGCTTCGCGAGCGAGGTCGACGTGGTGGTCAAGCAGATCGGCGTCGGCATGGCCGCAGCGATCTTCCTCGACGCCACCGTCGTCCGGATGGTGCTCGTGCCCGCCACGATGCAGCTCCTCGGTGACTGGAACTGGTGGGTGCCGCGCTGGCTCGACCGCGTCCTGCCGACCGTGCGCGCCGAGGTCGACGACGCCGAGCTGGACCTCCCGGCCATCCCGGCCATCCCGGCCATCCCGGAGCCCCGGCCGCAGGCGGACGAGCCCGAGCGCGAGCTCGTCGGCAGCAGCCGCTGACGTCCCTGAAACCCTTGACCTGAAAGGAATCCCGACATGACCACCACCAGCACCCCACCCGCCCCCTGGCCGGAGCAGCTCACCTTCCCCGGCCAGACGGCAGCCCACCCGGGCCCGGTCGACATGATGATGATGTACGTGATGCACCACGGCTTCCGCCGCGACCTCGCGGCCTTCGCCGCAGCCGCACGGGCCACCCCGGCGGACGCCCGCTCGACCTGGCGGGCCCTGGCGGCCCGCTGGGACCTGTTCGCGCAGGTCCTGCACCACCACCACGGTGGCGAGGACGCCGGTCTGTGGCCCGCACTGATGGAGCGGGTCGACGACGAGGGCCGGGCGGTGCTCGAGGCGATGGAGGCCGAGCACGGCGAGATCGACCCGATCCTGACGGCGTGCGCCGCCGGGTTCGAGCGGCTCGCCTCGCACGCGGACGACGACGCCCGGGCCGCCCTCGCGGTGCGGCTCTGCGCCGCCAAGGAGAGCCTCGGCCGCCACCTGCGGCACGAGGAGACCGAGGCGATCGCCATCATCCAGTCGGTCCTCACGAACGAGGACTGGGAACGCATCGAGGAGGAGCACTTCCGCCAGGGGGTGCCGTTCAGCGACGTCCTCGCGATCGTGCCGTGGGCGGCCCACGGGGTGCCGTCGCCGCTGCGTAGGGCCGTCTTCGCCAAGACAGGGCGACCCAACCACGTCCTGTGGCTGCTCACGCGGCGCGCCTTCGAGAAGCGGGAGCGGCTGGCCTTCGCCTACGTCGACTGAGTCCCCGGCTCACGCCAGGGGTCAGAAGCCGTACCGGTCCCGCTGGTCGCGCATCCACTGCGCGACCAGCGGGATCTGCCACTCCTCGGCCAGCTCCAGGGCCCGGTCCGCGTGCTGTGCGGCCAGGTCGAGGTCGCCGACGGCGGCAGCCGCGTGGGCCAGGAAGCCGTCGACCGGCCCGGTGGCGTTGCCGGAGCCCGCGGACGTGCACCGGCCGGCATACGGAGCGAGTCGTTCGTATGCCGCGGCGGCGAGGTCGCGGTCACCCAGCCCCAGCGCCGCCTCGGCGGCGCACGACCAGTTCAGCATCGAGAACCAGTCGTCCTTGGACAGGTCGACGGGGTGCTGGCGGGCGTGCTCCCGGGCCTGCTCGACGCGGCCGGCGCGCAGGAGGTAGGTCAAGTAGGTGCTCGTCACCGGCAGCGGCGTCATGGACTCGAACTCGGCCAGCCGGGGGATCGCCTCCTCGTAGCGGCGCTGCCACATCCGCAGGGACAGCCACGCCCCCGCGGTGGCGTCCTCGCCCTGGTGCAGCGACATCTCCTGGTCGAGCCGCAGGATGCTGGCCATCTGCTCCTCGCACTCCTCGAACCGGCCCTGCATCGCGAGCCAGGGCAGCGAGAGGCTGTCGAGCACGAGCAACCCGTAGGGGAGGCGCAACCGGGTCGCCCAGTCCCGGGCCACCGCGGCATACGACCACATCTCCTCGACCAGCCCGAGCTCGGACGCCACCACCGCGCCCAGCGTCGTCGTGACCACCGAGGCGCGCTCGTTGCCCAGCCGCAGCGCGAGCGCCATGCCCTCGGTGATGCGTTCGCGGCGCTGCTCGGCGGTCGAAGGGCACCAGAGGGCGACGAAGGCGATCTGGCACGCGTCGAGCAGCAGGGCGTCGTCGCCGAGCCGGCGGGCCATCGCCATCCCCTCGTCGACGAGGGCGCGACGCTCCTCGAAGGTCGAGCCGTAGTAGATCTCGAGCGCCAGGCTGAGCATGACGCGGCAACGCACCAGTGAGTCGGTGTCCGGCAGCCCGGCGAGGGAGGCGCGCAGCGCTCCCACCACCCGTTCGTTGACGAACCCCGGGGGACCCGACTGCCAGAGCGCGCCGATCGCCGTGGCTGAAGCCGCCCGGCCGAGCAGGTCGACGTCCTCGAGCTCCTCGGCGACCTCGATCGCCGCCTGGGTCGTGGCCACCAGACCGGTCCAGTCGCCGGCCCACCGCTGTGCCGCCGCGAGGTCGGTCAGGACGTCGTACCGCTCGCGCAGCGTGGAGTCCGGGTCGAGCGGCAGCGTCTCGAGGGCGGACCTCAGCAGGTCTGCTGCCTCCTCGTGGGCGTGCAGCCGGCGGGCCAGGGCCGCCGCACCGACCGCTGCCAGCCAGGCACGTGAGGCGTGCGCCGGTCCAGCGCGCAGCCAGTGCCGGGCCACCTCGGTCTCGCGTCCGCTGACACCCTGCAGCGACTCGGCCACCCGCGCGTGCGCTCGCGCCCGGCGGGCCGACGGGATGTGGCGGTAGATCGTGTCTCGCACGAGCGCGTGGCCGAACAGGTAACGGTCGACCCCGTCCTCGCGGAGCAGCCCGGCCTCGAGAGCAGGATCCAGCGCGTCGAGCAGGTCGTCCTCGTCGAGGCGGGAGGCGCCGGCGAGCGTGGCGAGGTCGAACTGCCTGCCCACGACGGCTGCCCAGCGCAGGGCGGAGGACGTCGCCTCGGGCAGGCGCTGGAGCCGTCGCACGAGGACGTCGTGCACGGCGGCGGGTGGGTCAGCCTCGGCGACGAGGGCGGACAGGTCGCCGCCCTCGCGGGCCAGCCGGGCGTACTCGACGAGGAAGAACGGGTTGCCCTCGGTGCGCTCGCGCAGGGCCCGCGCCTCCTCGTCCGAGGGGATCGCCTCCGACACGGCGGCCACGACCCGGCCGGCCTCGACCGGGTTGAGCCCGCGCAGGTCACGTCGCACGGCGTGCCGACGGGCGAAGGTCTCGACCGCGTCGAGCAGGGCGTCGGCGGGCTCTGGGTGGCTACGCCACGTGCCGAGCACCAGCAGCCGGGCGTCGTGCATGGTCTCGCCGAGCAGCCGCAGCACGCGAAGGGAGGCGACGTCGGCCCAGTGCAGGTCGTCGAGGACCACGAGCAGCGGTCGCCCGCGCGCGGCGTCGACGACCTCGCCCGCAATGGCCTCCCAGGTGCGGAACCGGCCACCACCGTCGTCGTCCGGCTCCTCGTCGGGCAAGTCGCGATTGAGCCCGCGCAGCACCTGCCGCCACGGCCACAGCGGAGGAGCACCGTCGTCCTGGGAGCACCGTCCGAGCAGCACGGTCACCCCGCGCTCGACGGCCCGGGCGGCGAGCTCGGCGGCGAGGCGGCTCTTGCCGATCCCGGGCTCGCCGACGAGGGCCGCGAGCCCGGGGGTCCCCGCCCGGGCGTGGTCCAGGGCCTCCACCAGGTCATCGAGCTCGTCGTCGCGTCCGACGAGGGGCCACGGCGGCAGGGTCGGCACGATCCCCTGCACCCGGTGGTCTGCCTCGGCCGGGCCGTCGGCCCTGGCCCTGGCCGGACGCTCGCCCGGCGAGGTCGGCGAGGTGGACATGACCGGTGCCGCCGGCGACACCGTTGCTCCGGTGGTCGTGCTGCTGGGTCTCCAGTCGAGGGCGGGGTCCTGGCGCAGCACCGCGGACTGGAGCTCGCGCAGCTGCGGACCGGGCTCCAGGCCCAGCTCGTCGTCGAGCACCTCGCGGACCGTGCGCAGCGCCTCCAGCGCCTCGGCCTGCCGTCCCGAGCGGGTGAGCGCGATCGCCCGCAGTCCCCACAGCCGCTCCCGCAGCGGGTATGCCGTGGTGAGCGCCTCGAGCTCGCCGGCGAGGGTCGCGTGGTGGCCCAGCTCGAGCGCTGCCACGGCACGGTCCTCCAACGCCACGACGCGCAGCTCCTCGAGGCGGGCCCGTTCGGCCACGGCCGAGGGGGCGTCCTCGAGCTCGAGGTAGGGCGTGCCGCGCCACTCGGCGAGGGCCGCGTCCAGGTCGGCCACGATGCCCGACAGCTCCTCGCGGGTCAGGCCGCTCGACTCGTGCAGCCGCCCGTGCTGCCCGATGGTGCGGTGTGCCCGGCTCACGGCGCGGTCGAACCGTGCGACGTCGAGGTCGTCCTCCGCGACCCTCAGCGCGTACCCGGGGGCCACCGTGACCAGCACGGTCGACGGTGCCCGTGCCGCCCGGCCGGGCTCGAGGGCGCGGCGCAGCCCGGCGACATACGCCTGCAGCGTGCCGCTCACCCCGGGAGGCGCAGCCTCCGGCCAGAGGGTGTCGACGATCGTGTCCACCGAGACCGGCCGGCCGGCCCCCAGGGCGAGCACGCTGACCAGGGCGCGTTGCTTGCGCGTCCCGAGATCCACCGCGTCCGGCCCGATGAACGCCTGCACGGCGCCGAGCACCCCTAGCCTCACCCGCCCGAGGATAGGTCCGGGTGGCTTCGCTCCGCTCCGCCTTTCGACGCAGACGATCGTCCGCCGCACGCGGTCCTCCGGGCGACCAGCTCGCGGTGCAGCCGGGATTCGGGAGCCGGGGGCGGTCAGCACCGACGCAGGCGCCGGCGGTCTGAGACCACCGGCGCCTGCCCCTCACCCCCGGAGGAGGGCTTCGTCGTGCCTGCTCAGTCGGTGACCCGGCCGTCCTCGAAGAGCCTCGGGATGCGGTGGTTCCCCACGAACAGGCCCTCCGGGTCGACGGCGGAGCGGATCCCCTTGAGCTGCAACCACGACACCTCGTCGTAGGCGGTCCGCGGGTCGACCGGGTTCTCGGAGAAGTTGAGGTAGTTGCGACCGTTGGACCACGGCGCGAGCGCCGAGGTCAGCTGGTGCGCGTCGTGCTCGCCCTGCTGACCCATCTCCGGCGTCGCGGCGATGGCTCCGGCGAAGGTGGCGAAGGCCGCGTCGAGCCGCTTGAGCGCACCGCCGCCTTCGTGGTCGCGCCCCAGGGCCCCTCCGAGCTGGCGGAACTCGGCCAGCAGCAGCGAGGACGTCGACCCCGGGCCGACCTCCGCCAGGAAGGCGTCGATGGCGGCGTCCGGCAGCGACCCCAGCATCGTCGAGTCGGAGACGAACGGCGAGGGGCCCTCGGGGTCCATGTGCAGACGCACGAGGGAGCTCGCCGGGACCCGGCCGAAGGTGTCGATCTCCGGTCGCAGGGCCCGCAGGCCGGCCAGGGCCGCCTCGCCGCGGGTGTCGCTGCCGAGGACGGCGCCGTCGATGACGACCACCGAGCGGCCGCGCAGCATCTCGGGGATGTCGGGCAGCGGCGGCAGGTTGAGGATGCGGAAGGCGGTGGTCACGTCGTCGGCCGCCCCCGGGGCCCACTGGGCCCACCGGCGCAGCACGGGCTCGGCGAGGTCGCGGTCCCACACCATCATCCCGGCATACGCGGACTCGATGCCGTAGAGGCGGAACTCGAGGGCGGTGACCACGCCGAAGCTGCCACCGCCACCGCGCAGGGCCCAGAAGAGCTCCTTGTTGCGGTGGGCGTCCGCGCGCACGTGCTCGCCGTCGGCGGTCACGAGCTCGACCGCGGTGAGGCTGTTGGTGGCCAGACCGAGCTTGCGGGCGTACCAGCCGATGCCGCCACCCAGGGAGTACCCGGCGATGCCGACGTCGGGCGAGCTGCCGTGCAGGGCGGCGAGGCCGTGCTCGCCGGCCGGGGCCGTGGCGTGCTCCCACAGGGCGCCACCCTCGACGCGGGCGATCCGGCGGACCGGGTCGATGGTGACCCCGGTCATGGCCGAGGTGCGCAGGACGACCACGTCGTCCAGCCCCTGGGCGGCGAGCGGGCCGGCGTTGTGGCCGGTGCTCTGCGGCGCCACCCGCAGGTCTGCGGCCGCGGCGGCGCGGACGACGGACTGCACCTGGGCAACGTTCGTCGGGTAGGCGACGGCGGCGGGTCGCTGGTCGACCGCGACGTTCCAGGGCATCCGGGCCGCGTCGTAGCCGGGATCTCCCGGCAGGTGGACGACGGCGTCGGACAGTCCGCGCAGCACGTCGGCGCGTCGGTCGGCCCGTTGGTCGGGGGTGGTGAGCTCGATGGTCATGGGTGTGACTCCTGGTCCTGTGTTCGTGGTGCGGTGTTCGTGGTGTGCCACCACCATGGAGCGCGGCCCTTGGGGTCAACTTGGGCCGGACTTGGGATCCCCAACCGCACCCGAACGCAGGCGACCGACGGCATCCGGCAACGGCGCCTCCGCCGCGTGGTGGACACCGGTTGCCCGCCAGCGGGCCGAGGCGCCTAGTACTCCTGACCGGCACGCTTGACCATGACGCCGGGAGCACCCGGCGGCTGGCTCAGACGAGACTCATGCAGGGGGTCTTCCATGACGGTGATCGAGCGTCTCTACGACAACGACTGGTACGTCGCCAATGCCGCTCCGGGGGCCCGGGAGCAGCTGGCGGCGGACGTGACGAGGACGTGGATGGAGGCCGAGTCCGCGCAGGAGGACGTCCGGCGGGCGCGGACCGTGGCCAACCTGGCGCCGACCCGGACGGCCCTGGCCCTCTCGCTCGGCAACGCCGTCAAGGCCGCGCACGAGCGCGCCAAGGCCCGGGCCGCGGAGGCCGCCCGGTGCACCGACATCGTGGCCGGGCACGCGTTCCAGATCAGCCGCTCGAACGGACCCGACGGCGCGATGACGATGGAGATCCGTTCCTGCACACTGCTGCGCAAGGCCATCCTGGCCCGGTCCGCGAAGTCGGCCGCGTGGGAGGCCGTGCTCGTCGACCCCCAGTCTCGCTGGGGCGAGCGCACCAGCACGACCCTCGGCGGCGACGCCTGGGAGGCCCTGCACTGGACCTGCAACTGGATCGTCACCGGCGACCTCTGACCCTCTCGACCCCCAACCATCTGCCGCGCGACCAGCCAGGTCGCGCGGCAGATCGGTGTGAGTGGTCAGTCGAGGTCGAGCTGCGCGAACCACGCCGCCGAGACGCTCTGCGGCACCACCATCGCCCAGGCCTCGGTGACCAGCTCGGGCAGTCGGTCGGGGGTGAGCGCCGCGGTCCACGCCTCGACCCACTGGTACCTCAGGTCGACGGGCCCCGGCATGAAGAACACCTCGGGCTCGGCCGCCACGAGGGCCGCCCGCTCCTCGCGCGGGTAGGCGAACCCCATCTCGGTCTCGTCGCGTGAGAAGGCCAGCCAGACGATGCTTCCCACCCGGAACTTGATCCGGTCCCGCACCACCACCTCGTAGGCGCGCGGCAGCGGCGCCGCGATGCGACGGACGTCCTCGACGGTGATCGCCACCCCCGACTGTCGCAGCGACCACCGACAGCGGGCCACCCCTCGGAGGTGGTCAGGATCGGCCGTCAGGCCTCGGGGACGTTCCTGCGCAGCTCCTCGAGCCAGGCCCGGGCCGCGACGTCGGACGGCATCCGCCAGTCGCCGCGCGGCGACAGCGACCCCCCGGCGACGACCTTCGGGCCGTTCGGCAGCGCGGAGCGCTTGAACTGGTTGGCGAAGAAGCGGGTGACGAAGACCTCCAGCCAGTGCCGGATCGTCGCGAGGTCGTATGCCGTGCGCCGGCCCTCGGGGTAGCCAGCCGGCCAGTCGCCGGCGGCCGCGTCCGCCCACGCGTGCATCGCGAGGAAGGCGATCTTGCTGGGGCGGTAGCCGCGTCGCAGGACGTGGTAGAGCGTGAAGTCCTGCAGCGCGTAGGGGCCGACGGTGTCCTCGGTGGACTGGATCTTCTCGCCCGGCTCGGTGGGCACGAGCTCGGGGCTGATCTCCTGGTCGAGGATCTCGGTGAGCGTGTCGTTGACCTCGCCCTCGAACTGGCCGCTGCTCACGACCCAGCGGATGAGGTGCTGCATCAGGGTCTTGGGCACGCCGCCGTTCACGCCGTAGTGCGACATCTGGTCGCCGACGCCGTACGTGCACCAGCCCAGTGCCAGCTCGGACAGGTCGCCGGTGCCGAGCACGATCCCACCGCGCTGGTTGGCGGCCCGGAACAGGAAGTCGGTGCGCAGACCGGCCTGGACGTTCTCGAAGGTCACGTCGTAGACGGCCTCTCCGTCGCCCGCGGGGTGGCCCAGGCCCTTGAGCATCTGCGTGGCGGCCGGCTTGATGTCGAGCTCCTCCCACGTGATGCCGAGCGACTCCATCAGGTGGATGGCGTTGCTGCGGGTCCCCTCCGTCGTGGCGAAGCCCGGCATCGTGAAGCCGATGATGTCGGTGCGCGGGCGGTCGAGCCGGTCCATCGCCTTGGCGGCCACGATCAATGCATGAGTGGAGTCCAGCCCTCCGCTGACGCCGATGACGATCTTGGGCGCCCAGCTGTCGGTGGACATCGCCCGCAGCCGCTGCTCGAGGCCTGACACCTGGATGTTGTAGGCCTCGTAGCAGTCGAGTGCGAGGCGGTCCGCGTCGTCGGGCACGAACGGGAACCGGTCGACCTTGCGGCGGAGCCCGAGGTCGCCCGTCGGGGGCTTGAGGAAGAACCCGAGGGTGCGGAAGTCGGCCCCGTCGGCGGCGTCGACCCCCTCGGTGCGGCGGTTGTCGTCGAACGACCCCTGGCGGATCCGTTCCTGGCGCAGCCGGTCGAGGTCGACGTCGACCACGGTCGCCTGCGGGCCGTGCGGGAAGCGCTCGGTCTGGCCGAGCAGGTCGCCCAGCTCGTAGACCATCGTCATGCCGTCCCACGACAGGTCGGTCGTGGACTCCCCACCGGACGCCGCGGCATACAGGTAGGCGGCGTTGCACCGGGAGCTCGCGGAGCGGGCGAGCAGGTGCCGGTCCTCGGCACGACCCACGGTGATCGGCGACGCCGAGAGGTTGAGCAGCACGGTGGCGCCCGCCAGCGCGGCCTTGGCGCTCGGCGGCACCGGCACCCACATGTCCTCGCAGATCTCGACGTGGACGGCGAGCCCGGGCACGTCCTCGGCCTCGAAGACGAGGTCGGGACCGAAGGGGAGGTCGCCCTCCTCGTCGGCGCCCGGCCAGTGCGGCGCGTGGAAGAAGTCACCGCGGGTGTCATCGCCGGGGGCGAAGTGGCGCTTCTCGTAGAACTCGCGGTAGTTGGGGAGGTTGGACTTGGGCACGACGCCGAGCACCTCACCGCGGTGGATCACGACGGCACAGTTGAACAGCCGGTTGCCGTGACGCAGCGGGGCGCCGACCACGACGACCGGCAGCAGCTTCGCGGTGGCTCTGGCCACGGTGACGACGGCGCGGTCCACCTCGTCGAGCAGCACGTCCTGGAGCAGCAGGTCGTCGATCGCGTAGCCGGACAGCCCCAGCTCCGGGAACAGCGCCACCGCGACCCCGTCGTCGTGCAGCGCCCTGACCTGCGCGATCGTCGTCTCGGCGTTGCGCGCGGGGTCGCCGAGCGCGACGGGCAGCGTGGCCGCTGCCACGCGCGCGAAGCCGTGGCGGTACGCGGACAGGAAGTCAGACTGCGCGGGCCCGTGGTCCATGGTCCGAGTCTGTCAGAGCGTCGGTCGCCAGATGTGTTCGCGGAGTGGCGTCACGCTCAGCCCAGTCGTGCGTCTGTATGGGGTGAGTCGACCGAGTGGGTGGACCTCAGGGCAGAGGATGACGATGTACAGGTCTGGCGCAGTGGTGACTGTCGGCTCGGTGCCGGCGCTCGCGGCCACGGGCTTCGACACTGCGGTGACGGTGGTCGTGGCGGTTGCACTGGTGGTGCTCGGGCTCGGGTTGTTCCGAGTCGTCGCAGTTCGCCACCGGTAGCTCACCGTGTCGCTGAAGCCGGAGCGACCGGGCCGCAGCCGAGCCCTCCGGATCCGTCGTCTCCTGGTGAGCGGAGCACTCTTCGCCTTCGGTGCGGCACTGCTCACCGTGACCCGTCAGGCATGCATGCTCGAGGCTTCCGTCCAGCACTGGATGCTCGAGCGTTTGGGCGTGGATGCCGTCCACCTGCAGACGGCCGTGCTGTTCCCGATCGACGGCCAGCGGGCTGGAGTCACCCTGAGTCCCGGGTGCAGCGTGGGGCCCCTGCTGGGCGTGTTCCTCCTGCTCGCGTCCCCGATCGCGCACCTGCGCGCCGTGCGGGCCCGGCGCGTGCTGGCCAGCGCAGTCGTCCTCGTCGCCATCTTCGTCCTGGCCAACCAGCTGCGGATCCTGGTGATCGTCGTGGCGATGATGCGGTGGGGCTTCGACCGCGGCTACGAGGTCTCGCACGTGTTCTTCGGCTCTGCGATCACGACGATCGGCTTCGTCCTCGGCGCCATCGTGTTCGTCCGCCTGTTCGCCCCGCAGCCACGCATCCCCGCGGCGTCATGACTCGCGTCTCTCCGCAGGTCGACCTGCTCGCCTTGGTGCTGTGCATCGTCTTCCTCGCGTATGTCGCGGCGATTCTCATCCCGTACCTGCGGCGCCCGCCCGCCCGGCTCGGGCGACCGGAGGACTTCTCATGGCACTTCTTCGTCCCCTGCCTCAACGAGGAGCAGGTCGTCGCCCGGTCGGTGGGGCGCCTGCGGGCCGACCACCCCTTGGCCCATGTCTGGTGCATCGACGACGCGTCCACCGACTCGACCCCCGAACTGCTGAGCCGTCTCGCACAGCACGACGGGCACGTCCACGTGGTGAGCCGCCGGCACCCGGTCGCCCAACGGGGCAAGGGGGACGCGCTCAACGACGCGTGGACGCACCTGCGGGCATGGCTGTCGGCAACCCTGCCCGACCACGACCCCGCCAGGGTCGTCGTCGGCGTCCTGGACGCTGACGGTCGGCTGGCCCTCGACGCCCTCGCCGTGATCTCAGGTGACGGTGGGTTCGGCGATCCTGAGGTCGGCGCGGTCCAGGTGCAGGTGCGCATGCTCAACCGCGGCCTCGCCGGGCCGGATGCTGACGACCCCGTGGCCGACACCGGTTTCGGGCGGCTGCTCGTGACGCTCCAGGACCTTGAGTTCCGGACAGTCATCGCCGCGATGCAGCACCTCCGTCACCGACTCGGCAGCGCCGGCATGGGTGGCAACGGCCAGTTCTCCCGGCTCAGCACGCTCGACACCATCGCCGAGGGCCACGGCACTCCCTGGCACGGCTCCCTGCTCGAGGACTTCGAGCTGGGCCTGCACGTCCTGCTCACCGGCCGACGGAACCGCTACTGCGACGACACCTGGGTGGCCCAGGAGGGACTGCCCGACGTCAGGGCCCTGCTCCGGCAGCGGACGCGATGGGCCCAGGGCGGCATGCAGTGCGCGAAGTACCTGAAGGCGGTGCTCGCCAGCCCCCGGATCAGCACGCCGTCGGCGATCGAGATCGCGTACTTCCTCCTCGTCCCGTGGACGCAACTGCTCGGCACGGTCGTCTACGTCGCGGCGGGTGTCTCGATCGGCTGGTTCGCCGTCCACACCCCTGGTGGGGTGCAGGAGTGGTTCGCCTCGGGCGCCTGGGGTCTGATCCCGCTGGTCGTCCTCTTCGGCGTCGCGCCCATCGCGATCTGGGCCGCGGTCTACCGCCGCGGCGAGCCGACGGTCAGCCGTGGTCGGGCGCTCGTCCTGGGCCTCACGTACTGGCTCTACACCTTCGTGATGGTCGCCGCCGTCTGGCGCGGAGCCTGGCGGATCCTGCGATCGCGGGGCGACTGGGTGAAGACGGCGCGCGTGCTCCGCCACCGCGAACCGGACCCCACCGTCCGCGAGCAGCCCGCCGTTCACCCCGCCGTCCACCCCGCCGTCCACCCCGCCGTCCACCCCGCCGTCCACCCCGCCGTCCACCCCGCCGTCCACCCCGCCGTCCACCCCGCCGTCCACCGCGGCAGTCACCCTGCCGTCCAGTCCGCTGCCCAGCCCGTCATCGCCCAGCGATAACTGACACCCGGAGGAACCATGAACACAACCCGTCTCCAGACCGCACTGGGCAGGGCGACGGCTGCGACGGCCGCCGCGCTGGCCGTCGTGCTCGGGACGGCCGTGGCGGCCCACGCCGCCACCGTGAGCCAGTCGACGGCGTCAGCGATCAACATCGCGGCCCTGTCCACCCCGCTCATCCCGGTGTCCGGCGCAGCCAATGACGGCAGCACCCCGACGACGACCAGCAGCCTCAGCGGCGCCATCCCCCTGATCCCGGGCCAGAGCCTGACGAACACCGGCGTCTATGCCCAGACCGCCATCGCTTCGGCCGCCGGGACGTCCGCCGCGTGTGGCGGGATCGTGGGCACGGGAGGGGGGCTGACCGTCGGAGCCGATGGCACCTGTGTCGCGAGCACCAGCGGACCCGCCATCGTCAACCTGCCGTCGTTCTCCGTGGCCGGGACGGGCTTCACGTTCCGGCTCGAGGCGAGCTCGTTGTACGCGTTCTGCACTGCCGCGCAGGCCGACTCGGCGACTGGCTTCTCGGCAGGTTCCACCCTGGCGAACGTCAAGATCGTCGCCCAGTCCACCGTCTTCGGGATTCCTGGCCCTGCCGTGACCATCCCGCTCAACGTGAACCAGCCGGTCAGCATCCCGGCACCGTTCAGCTCCGTCCTCAGCGTCGCGCTGAACCAGGTCGACACGACCGGCCCGACCACCTCCGCCACCGCGCTGCACATCGGCCTCGGCCCCAACAGCTCGATCCTGTCCCTCGACATCGGCAAGGTCACCTGCGGGGCCAACGCCCTCACCAAGGACGTCCCGATGCTCCCGCTCGAGGGTCTGGTCGTCGCACTGGGTACGGCGGGAGTGATGACTGCCGGAATCGCTGGTGTACGTCGTCACCGCGCCCGCCGCCCAGTGGTCTCCAGCTGACATCCCGGCGTCGCCGCGGCTCCGCCGGCATCGCCTGTCGCAGATCCGCCCGCCTGTGGCACGACCCTCACTGCCCGGCTGCGGTTGCCGACCTCCACAGTGCGGTCGCCCACTGACCGACCGTGGGCATGCCGCCGGCCCCGCCGGGGTCGGCGGGTGTGGGGCGGGGTCACGCTGGTTCCTGCGCGGCGCGCCGCGCGAGCAGCTGGTCGTAGGAGCCGCGGGTCAGGTCCCACTGCACCCGGTCACCCTCCGGACCGGTCACGACCTGCCCGGCGAGGCGTCGCTGGTGGACGATGGTGTGGTGCCGCTCGCACACCAGGGCGGCGTTTGCCAGGTCCGAGGTGCCGAAGTCGGCCCAGTGCACCAGGTGATGTCCGTCGGTCCAGGCGGGTGGGGCCCCGCACCCGGGGTAGGTGCACCCGCCGTCCCGCAGCCACAGCCGTCTGGTTTGGGCGGGGGTGAAGAACCGGACCGTGCGGCCCAGGTCGAGCACCTCACCCCTTGACCCCAGCACGACCGGGACCACGGAGGCGTCGCACGCTAACCGGCGCACCGTCTCCGGCGCCAGGTGGGTGCCGGTGTCGAGCCCACCCAACGTCGTACCGGCCCCGGTGGCATCGCGCAGCGACGCCCAGTCCATCGTCACCAGCAGCGTGGTCTTGGCGTTCTTGCCCACGCTGTCGTCCGCGGCCACCGCCCGGCGCACCAGCGCGATGAGCGCGTCACCGCGCCGGCGGTCCGAGGTCCGCAGGTCACGTTCGCCGTCGACGCCGCGCGGTGCCGAGAGGGGTCCGAGGGCCGCCTCCAGGACCGCCTTGCCCTCGGTGTCGAGGGTCAGGTGGTAGTCGTAGATGCCGGTCGGGCAGTCCTGCGGCTGGGACAGCGACACGAACGCCTTGGCGGCGTCCTGCTCGCGTTGCAGGACGTCCTGGCGGCCGTGTCGGGCCAGCAGCGCCGGCCGCACCAGTCGGCAGCCGCGGGGCCCGTGCTCGGCCGCCATCGCGATCAGCCCCGCCAGCACGTGCGGCTCGGCCCCGCCGGTCAGCAGCGGGCGCAGCTTGTCGGCCTCGACCACGACCGCGGCAGCGGACCGCACCGGCAACACCCCCGCCCGCACCGCCTCGGCCACCGGCGCATTGACCGGCTTGCCGAACGCCGCCGCCAGCTCCACCACCTGCCGCGCCCCACCTGCCCGGGTCGACGGCGCATGACACCGCACCCACTGGGTGACCGTCAACGCCGCCGACCCACCGGAGGTCTCCCCCCGGCCCATCGCCTCGGCCGTCACCATCACCCGCGCCACGTCGCACGCGCCACCCAACGCGTCGACCTCCGACAAGAGCCCGGCCAGCCCCTCGGGACCGCCGCCAC